>CAYWRR010000098.1:0-7868 GCA_964460425.1 uncultured Nitrososphaera sp. | reverse complement strand
GTTGAGTGGTGAGATGATATAGATTACCATATCAAATTACTTTCCAGATGAGTTCCAATATCTCAAAATTCTTAAGGATCCCATTTGAAACATGATTCTTGTCCTCAAAAGTATGTTATTGACACCACAAGTTTCATGAATTTCCCGGTTTGTGCAGTCTATTACCAATTGTAGTTGATCCATGGGAGGTGGGCGTAAGTAAAAATATTGGGGCCGCGCTGTTTGTTCTGTACGATTTGTCCCTTGTCCTAGAGATAACTACCTACTACCATTATTCTTGCCTAGAAACATTTTACATATAGCTTGTGCTACGTACCAAATAATATGGTTCAACAATCGACTATTGGCCAGGAAAATGCCGGCAACAGAGATTCAGAGCTGGATATGCCTGCTACTAACACAGCTGCAGAAGGCGCTTATTCAAAATTGGATGCTAGTTCCAAGATCTTAGAGTCCCAAGATGGAAAGAGCCGTATAAAGCCGGTCAGGCCTAGCATCAATAGAGGAGTAGGAGTGGAAGAAGGAACAGGGGTTTTTGGAGCGCTTGCCAATAAAGCTAGGCCTGTGCTCATCGTGGGCTTTCCCAGTGCAGGCCTTGTAGGGTCAATATGTGCAAACTATATCATTGAGAAGAAAGACATGCACCAGATAGCCTTTGTTGATTCTGAATATGTCGTTCCATCAGCTATATACATAGGCGGTAGGTTCAGACACCCCTTCCGCATCTATGCTAACGATGAAAAAACTCTGTGTGTGGTGGTTTGTGAAGCCCCGTTGATCCCAGAAGGCGTCCATAGCATCATGGACCTGATGGTTGCATGGGCCTCCAGAAACAAGGTAAGGGAAGTGCTGGTCTTGGATGGGATGCCAGTAAAGGGATTGCCAGACAAACATAGAGAGCCCCTGATACTATCATCGAGTTCATCACATCCTCAGCCAAAAGGTGGCTCTATAGGAAGTGCTTTGATGATGGGGCTATCAGGAGGCTTGATTTCTGCGTGCATATCAGACGAAATGCCTTGCAGTGGCGTCCTAATTCATTCAACTAGCGGAGTTCCAGATCCAGAAGGGGCAGCAATTCTTCTAGATACTATAAGCCAAATGCCCTCTGTTCCGCTGGAAATTGATGCAGAGCCATTGAGGAAGCAAGGACAAGCCATCAAGCGTCAGCTCAAAGAATTCATAAATTCTGTCCGCAGGAAGCAACAAGAAGAGGATAGGGGAAGATACCTCCGTAGCTCTAGGATATATGGATGACAAATGACAGGCTCAGCAACTGTGTGTGTACTATGTCAGCAGCCGACTCACAATTGCGCCAATAATTAGAACAGGCATAAGGACCTTGATTATCGGAATCACCCAAGCAGGGATCCTGATCCGACTTCCCATGTTCACTTGGTCCAGCAGCTCTTTTTTGTTCATGAACCATGCAGTAATTATGATAAGTACAGTTCCGGATATGGCGACTCCGTAAGTGCCAAATAGATCATCGAACACATCTAGGACAGGCTGGTTGCCCTGAAGAACAAGATTCACGCTGCTATAGCTCAGTGCGGATGGAAGCCCCAGTAGGAAGAGAAGGGATGCAACCATCAAAGTTGCCCTGCGCTTTGTAAAGTTAAATGTGTCTTCTAGCACAGACACAGGCATCTGAAACATGGAAATCGAAGATGTTAGACCTGCGAGCAGCAAAAGAAAGAAAAACATGGACCCAACAAGTTGACCAAATTGCATTTCTGTAAATATTGCAGGCATGACTCTGAAAATGAGCGATGTGCCTTGGTCCGGCGCCATATTATTGGCAAAAACAAATGAAAAGATCATCAGACCCGCTGTGAAGGCTATAGCTACATCTGCAACTATTATTATAATGGACGACCCAAGAAGGGAACGCTGCTGTTGTCTTCTGAGATAGCTACCATAAGCCAACAGGACGCCCATACCAACTGAGAGTGAGAAAAAAGCCTGTCCGATAGAGATTGACCATGTTTCTGGATCGAAAAATGTTGTAAGATCAGGAGTCAGATAGAATTCAAGCCCTTTTTCAGATCCTTCAAGTGAAACAGCAATAGCTGTCAAAGGTATCAGTATTGCCATCAGGAGCAGGACACCAAATTTGTTTATCTTCTCTAAGCCGCGGCTGACGCCAAGGCTGATTATCCCATAATTCATCAGAAGGACAGCAACAAATGAAAATATAGGGTAAATGGTAGATACATAACTATCAAAAGAAGAGCCATCAATATCTAGAACATAAATGACAAGATATGACAGTATCCATCCCAATATGACAAGGTAGTAACTCAGGATGGCAAAGGTTACGATGACTGTCAGGAGCCCGATCCATTTGAATCTCTTCATTATCTTTTCAAATGCAGAGAGGATTGAGCTCTGATACCGCCGGCCCACAGCCAGCTCCAACAACATAAAGGTCAGGCCAAAGCTAAATACTACAATAAAGTAGGTGACAAGAAATGCACCGCCTCCATTGGTGCCTACGATATAGGGAAATCGCCAAATATTGCCTATTCCCACCGCAGAGCCAACAGCGGCGAAAATGAATCCAAGGTTAGAAGCCCATTGTTCTCTCTGCCGGATCATCTAACAACATCTACAAGAAGTCTATAATTATAAAGTAAATAACCCTGTGTCGCTGCTATTGTAGATGTGCAGTCGTCTAGGTAAAATCATTGAATACATCATTTTCTACTATGTGGCAGATGATGAAGAAAAAATATCGACAATTCTTGTTCACCACAATGGCTCTTAGATGCAAGACAACGCTGTAGAGAAATCAATCAAATTTGTAAAGATATTTGGTTCGTAAATCACGTAGTTGTGTGTTGCTATTGAGAGATATTCACCATCACTGAAAAGTTTCATGTCTGCAGAAACAACGCTCTTGAGTACCTGTTGTTATAGGTATACTTTGGCGGCTTGTACGGCCTTAGCGGCTCACAACGCAAATGTGCCTATCTGTTAAATTGTAGAACTTTATTATCTAGTAGGTGGTAAATACGGACCTTCAGGAAATCGGTTACCAAGAACGCTATCAAACCATATGCCCAGATAAAAGCAGCCAACGACCATCCTATAGAAGGAATTAAAACTCCTTGCGCCGCGATTATAGTTGCTATTGTCTGTGTTCCTAGGACAGCTGCAAGCAGATATTTAGAAGGCCTTACCGACCAGAAATAGCCCTTTGTCCTAGCAGCAAAAAGAACCAGATGGCCAGAGATTGATAACTTCAGATAAATGAAGGACTGCAGAGTCTCAGGACTAAGGTCAAAAACTTCCATGCCCAAGTACAATATTATGAAAGATGAGATTACTCCAATTATTCCAAGTGCTGTAGCCATACCAAGAACTCTTCTCATATTCCACCGCTCAGGAGTCTCTGAATGACGCACATTGTCCTTTGCAATCGTCATGATAGGGATGTCATTTAGAAGCGCCAACAACACGATCATTAGTGGGGTAATTGGATAGAAATTAAAAATGATGATCGAAGTAGTTAGAAAGAAAAGGATTCGTATTGTTTCAGCAATACGGTATAGGGCATAGTTATTCATGCGTTGGAATATTTTCCTGCTTTCTCTGATCGCATCAATAATCACAGTAATCCCAGCATGAGTCAAAACTATGTCAGCCGCTGATCTAGCCGCATCGGTTGCTCCAGAGACTGCTATTCCTACATCGGCTTTCTTTAGAGCTGGCGCGTCATTTACACCATCACCTGTCATGCCGACTATGTGTCCTCTGGATTGAAGAAATTTTACGATATTGTACTTGTGCTCTGGAAAGACTTGCGCAAACCCGTCAGCATTTTCAATCAGCTCTTCTTGAACACCGTGATCCTCAAAACTGCCAAGTGCAGATGCTTGAACTATATTTGTTCCAAGGTCAAGTTCCTTGGCAATTTGTTTTGCGATGGCAACATGGTCTCCTGTCACCATCTTAACATCGAGGCCCATAGCTTTAGCAGAGTCTATGGTCTCTTTCGAATCTTCTCTTGGAGGATCGGAAAGTGAGATGACACCTACAAGTCGCCAATTTCTATTTGCATCAGTTCTTGCGACCCCTAACGACCTAGACCCTTTACCAGCGGCTATGCTCACGAGCTCTCCAACTGTTCGTTCTATGTTGCTCTTGTTGGATACAAGTGATAGTATTACTTGGGGTGCACCTTTTGACACTTTGAATGCCTGTCCTGAAGAATTCTGGGCAACTGTTGCTTCCGCTCTCTTGATCACGGGGTCGAATGGTATGAAATTGACAAGTTGATATGAATCATACTTGACATTCATGGACTCACATTTTGCAAACACTGCCCCATCTATCGGATCTTTGTCATCCTTGCTGGATGCTAGCGCAGCAAAAAGGATCACATCTTCCGCGCTGAACCCGTCCAGCGGCCTGACGTCTGCTACGGTCAACTGATTTTTTGTTAGGGTTCCAGTCTTGTCTGAGCAGAGGATGTCCATACCTGCCAGCTCCTCAACGGCAGCCAGTCTTCTGACTATGGTTCGTTTTCTTGCTAGAATTGAGGCCCCTATTGCCAGCGTTACTGAGAGCACTGCAGGAAGAGCAGCAGGAATGGAGGCGACTATTAGGACAAGCGCAAACTGCAGGGTGATCAGCAGGCTTTCATGTCTGAAAAGTGCTACTAGAAAGACTATGACAACAAGCCCTATCGCCAGCACAATAAGGTAATCGCCAATTCTTGTTACAGCCTTCTGAAAATGACTTTGTATCTTTGCTTCTTCGACCATTGTGGCAGTTTTGCCAAAATATGTATCTGGACCTGTTGCAAAAATAAGCGCCTTCATTTCACCCTTCTGAACGGTGGAGCTAGAATAGGCCACATCTGAAGCCTTCTTTTCCACAGGAAGAGATTCGCCAGTCAGTGCAGATTCATCTGTAAGAAGATATTCACCATCACCGAAAAGTTTTGCATCTGCAGGGACAATATCTCCAAGTCGAATTTTAACAATATCTCCAGGAACTAATTCCCTTGAAGGAAGTTCAGTCCATTTTCCATTACGAAGGACTCGAGCACGTATTGCAAGTCTACTCTTTAACGATTGGATGGCAATTTCTGCTCCCCGCTCGTGCCAGAATGCTATTCCTGCGTTTAATAGGAGTAAGGAGAAAATTACCCAAAAGTCATGCCAATGCCCAATTAAGAGAGAAATGATTGCAGCGGCCTCTATCATCCATGCAATAGGTCCCCAGAAATAGCCCAAGAGCTTTTTTAGAGGATTTACCCTTTTCTCAGGTATCTCATTGTAGCCGTATTTTTCGAGCCGATTTGTGGCCTCTTTGGTTGAAAGTCCTTTGTGGCCAGTAACAAATTTTGAATACAGGGCCTCTACTGATGCATTTTTCACATCATCTATCAGTACATTACGACCCTTGTGAACAACCATAGAGATTTTAGCTGCCGCCTCAAACTATCATTTTGATCTATTTATTATTAAAATTTGATTATATAGATTGCTTAGCACTGCAATCACGATACGAAACTTAATGGTAGAGAAAAAGAATAATACATATAGTCTGTGTCATCTATGTTTGGAACACTTTGTTTGATATCCAACACAGTGAAACAAGCGCAGCAAGGATCTATTACGATTATTGCTACAACATGTCTGACTTCGCGCTAAAGTACAATTTTGCGATTTTTGAAGCAGCCACAAGGGCAGGGGATTGTGCTCTGAATCTCATCAGTAGCAGTAGTTCTTCATTCGATGAGGCACAGAATACAATGAGGGCGGCATTTAATTCTGCACTTCGCAACCGCCTTAATGAAGACAGTTTCGCATCAAGTCTGGGTGCCGCTTTGGATTCCTGGACCGAGATGATGGATCTTTCAAGATACTATCATTTTGCTAGGAGGTTTTCTGATTTTCTATCCTATATCAGCAGGCAATTCGAACCACTACGAGATAGCGTAAATCGAACACCCTCTGAAGTAATAAAAATGAAGGGGAGGTTTCATCTACTTCACTATAAACCAAACGTAGCACGAAGACAAAAGACGCCTATTCTTGTGGTTTATGCCCTTATCAACCGCCATTATATCCTCGACCTATTGCCGAACTATAGCGTGATAGGCAACTTGCTAAACCAAGGTTTTGATATTTATGCGACCGACTGGGGAACACCGTCTTCATATGACAAGGATCTCACATTGGAGAACTATGCAGTGGAGTATGTAGGAAACGCGGTTGAAAAGATAAAGGAGATTACTGGTTCTGAGAAGGTATCATTATTTGGCTACTGCTGGGGTGGAATATTTACTTTGATTTACGGTGCTACACATCCTGAAAATGTAAAAACTCTGATCCTACATGCCACTCCAGTAGAAATTACCAAGAGAGAATCAACAATTATGGAAAACTGGACTGCCCATGTGAATGCAGACCATCTTGTTCAGACCTTTGGAAATGTGCCTGGCTGGATGCTTAACTTGGCTTTCATCTTGCGTAACCCGGTTGAAGCCATGGCAAAGTATCCACGATACTTCAGCAAACCAAGAACATTAGATGAAATAATTCAGTTTTTCTCAGTCGAGACTTGGCTTTATGATAGTAGGCCAATAATAGGCGAAGTCTACCAAGAAATAGTAAACCAGGTTTACAAGCAGAATTTGCTTGTAAGAAATCAAATGCGTGTAGGTAATGACATCATCGATCTTGCAAATATTACAATACCTGTCTTGGACATAGTAGGAGAGAAAGATAACCTAGTTCCTCCACAGTCAAGCAAGTCTATAATTAACGCAATCAGCAGCAAAGATAAGAAATTAATAGAATTTCCAACCGGGCACGTTGGTCTATGCATAAGCAAGAAAGCACACGAAGAGTTGTGGCCCGAAGTTGGGAAGTGGCTTGCCCAACATTCCTAATATTCCCAGCTTTATTTGAAGAACCTCTTTGTTTATTCTGCTTAAAGCTTGAACTATTGACCTATGTCGGAGCAGGATATGCCTATCTTTCATAGTTACCCCAGATAGATACGTCACTTTTGACAACAATATATATCACAATCATCCACTTTAACTGACGACTAGGACTAGATGTATGCCACAGGAACAATAGCACCATGTGAGCCCAACCAATTCAGCGCTTGTCAACTCACTCTTCAACTGGAGGTGAGGTAATGCAATTGAATTAAAGATACATACGAATTGCAGCTATTTAGCTTCTTCTTCTACCACTACTACATCATCAACTCATTCACATTCTGGATCATATTATAGTTCATTTTCTTCATCATCATCACCACCTATTTTTTGATATCCTTTAAACTTTTGAGTTACAGGGTCTCTTACAAGTGCTAATCTAGGGTTAGTGCCTGTTAGCCTTATCCTTGGGTTCAGTGCTGCAGTTCTAGGATAGGTATATTGTGCTGCTGAAATTCCAGGTCCTTCAGTCCTAAGTCTAAGGATTGCTGCTGCCATCTCTGCTGCTAAGTGACGGGCTTCTATCCTATCTCTATAAAGAGCATATGGTCTGTAGCCATTCTTAACACATCTTGACGTTGTGACAGCAGCCCATCTTCACAGATTGCCACTTGATTTAGTATTTCGTCGTCGTGGATATTCCCTGATAACAGACGTCTGTCATCTTCAAAGACTGCATTTAGAAGACGATAAAACGTACGATGTTCTACGTGTAGTTGGTTTATGATCTTATGATAGGTATGACCTGCCATCAGGAGAGAACGAATATCCTTCATTCTTTGCAGCCTTCCCTGTAGTTTGTAAGGTCTTCCCCTTTTATTTGGAAAGAAATGTGACAAATTATGACAAACTGTATTAGGTGCTTGCTGATATACAATAGGAGTCTATAAGCAGCCAGCCT
>CAYWRR010000097.1:1982-7917 GCA_964460425.1 uncultured Nitrososphaera sp. | reverse complement strand
AGAGGAATCTGAAAGGATAGAATTTAGTCCTATCCACTATAATCTCCTTACAGTCTCTGTTGTCTAGCTATTATTATAATTATAGCTTTCACTCTTCATCCATACCTCTTCTTGGCTTGTATTTATTCAAAGTCGTAGCCACGAAATGAACGTCCTCCAATTTTGTAGCTAATCGACCAATTTGTAAGACAGTAATTTTAATAGTATATCAAGTCAGAATGTCCTGAATAATTAGAAAAAAGAGCTTAAAAATAATATATAAGGTATGTTCACAAATATCTAGTGAGACGTTTTAGAAACGTTTCATACTCTGAATGAAAGGTGTAAAATGAGATTATTCAAGAGAATCGGCAGTGTTATAGACAGGAAACCGCTGCAACAAAAACTTTTCAGTAATATTGTAGGCTATGATGACCTAAAGGAGCTAGTTGCTAAAACACTTATCTCAAAAGAACCTGTTCATGTGTTATTAACTGGGCCTCCGGCAACAGCCAAGACGATCTTCCTGCTCGAGATTGATCGAAATATGAAGAATACCTATTTCGTTGATGCAACTAACAGTAGTGGTGCGGGAACAGTCGATTACCTTTTTGAAAATCCTGACACTGAATTTCTGTTAGTAGACGAAATCGACAAGCTTGATCGCAAGAATCAAACCAATCTGTATAACGTTATGGAAACAGGTATCTTGTCACAGATTAGAGTAAAAAAAAGTGGTGGGTATAGACAGCAAAAGATGAAGCTTAGGATATTTGGAACTTGTAATGAAATATCCAGACTGAATGATGCGTTTAGGAGTAGATTTATGGTGTTTAAATTTCCAGAGTACACGTTAACGGAATTTATATCTATAAATCAGAAACTGCTTGGTAGCAGATATAATGCAAGTCCAGAGGTTTCGATGAAGATAAGCAAGGCTGTGTGGTCCAAGATGAAGACAAGAGATATAAGAGATTGCCTAAATATTGCAAAGCTCACAACCGATTCTGCAGAAGTAGATCGGATAGTGGACACTATGATGAAATATAGGCTAAATGAGGACTAGATGATGACATCATTTTGATTTTTTCCTAAGCGATATTGCATTTTTATACTACATGGATGGAGACTTACTTTCTTATTGAATAGTAACAATAAAGATGAACCGAAAGTTAAGCTGCATTATTCATAGCTATCATGTTAACCACGGAAATATCTGTTGATAGAGTAGGTAATAATAATGATAATATGTATATTGCCTGGCAATCTTCAATCTCCACAGCAGGACAAAGTAACAAGGAAGAGATTCTCTTCAAAATGAGCTCAGATGATCGAAGTACTTTTGGTGACACAGTGAACCTAAGCAGCAATCATGATATTTAGAAATGCCCTTCGTTATCAATATATGGAGGCAAGGTATCGGTAGCATGGGAAGATCTTAGTCCAGGAAATCATGAAATATTGTTTACAAGAAGTATTTAGATAACGCTACATAAAGATCTTGTATAGAAAGAAGATTTGCTCGAATTAGTGCCAGTCTGTAGTTCCTATTCTATAGATGTAACCATAGCCATAGGTTGTAAGAAGGGAAAGAGACAAGAAGGAAAGACATAAGCATTGACATGGATAACCTTAATTGGAATAGTAATCACGGCAGCGGTTATTGCGTTACTATTTGTTGCCTTCACAACTTCTAACGTAATAAACAATGTAGAAGGAGGACCAAAATTATCAAATCAAGTAAAACAACTCCTAAAAGTAGAAACTGTAACTGGCGGACTATCCTTTCCAACAAGTATGGAATTCATTGATAGTGAAAATATTTTGGTTCTAGAAAAGGATGGGGGAACGGTACGCCTTGTTTCTTCTGTGAATGGTACATTAAAGGAAGAACCAGTGCTCGAAGTGAAGGTAGAAAATGCGGCAGAGCGTGGGATGTTGGGAGTTGCTGTTTTAAAGGATGATTTACGTAGCAAAAAATATGCCGATAACACTAGCACAAATGCAGAGCCTGCAAATAATGAAAGTAAACCCAGGGTTTTCCTTTATTTCACCGAGGGCTCGATAAATGAAAATACTCAACAGTCTCCAAGAAATAAAGTATTCAGCTACGAGTGGAGTAGGGAAAATAATAGTCTTGTTAATTCAAATTTAATTTTAGACTTGCCTGCGGAACCAGGTCCATATCATCAAGGTGGAAAGCTGAAGATAGGTCCTGACAGAAATCTATATGTCGCCATAGGTGATCTTAACACAGCAGCTGGCCAACTTCAGAACCGTAAGAATGGAACTGAGCCAAACAATTCCGCAGGTATACTTAGAGTAAATCCAGATAGTGGTCTTCCTGCTGCTGATAATCCATTTGTAGATATAGATGGATTAAGCAGACATTATGCGTATGGAATAAGAAACAGTTTTGGCATTGACTTTGATCCTGTTACTGGTAATTTATGGGATACAGAAAATGGAGAAGATAGCTATGATGAGATTAACTTGGTAGTTCCAGGATTTAATAGTGGATGGGCCAAAATAATGGGACCAGCCAGTAGGAGTAATGTAACACCGCAAGAAAGTCTAGTTGCTTTTCCAGGATCCTCATATTCGGATCCCATATTCAGCTGGAAAGAACAGGTTGGAATTACTGATTTAGAATTTTTCAATTCAACAATGCTTGGAGCTGAATACGCAGACAATATATTTGTTGGAGATATTAACAACGGAAACTTGTATTATTTTAAAGTTAATGACAATAGAACCAGTCTACATTTTGGAGAAGGCCAGGATAAGTTTGATAGCAAGAACGGCACCCAAGCAGGACTTCGAGACCTTGTAGTGGATAACGAAGCTGAATCATCTGCCATAGCTTTTGGAACAGATTTTGGCCGTATAACAGATATTGAGACAGGTCCTGATGGATTTTTATATATATTATCATATGAAGACGGAAAAATATACAGAATTGTTCTCAATGAAAATTAGTAGGCTTCTGTGAGGCTAACATGGCTTAACTCTACTTCACAAGTTATAGGCTACACAGATTAGGATGAAGTCAGGTATCTGCTATTATTATTAACTCAATTGGTAGTCTTTTTCTCAAAGAGCTACAAGAAATAGAAGAGCAATAATTTTTTTGATTAAGGGGTTACGTGGCGTAAAGTTGAGCTTTATAGGTTCTAGGGGTTGTACACAAAAGAGAAGGGATATTGGGCTTCTCTTTTTTTGAGTTACCTACCTGCGACAGCGCAGACTAACGGCTGTTGGAGATATAAGTATTATATCCGTACTCTCCTACGTCATCGCACCACTTTAATCTTTTTGGTGGTTATCAACCTGGTTTGGAGTACGGATTAAAAAAACACATTATATTCAAGGTGAAGATAACAATAATTATAATGACAGATATGTCCATAACCGAAATTATCAGATGTCTTATGCAAGGAACATTCACGGGAAAACTTGCTACAGTGAGGAAGGATGGAAGTTCTCATGTTGTTCCTATCTGGTTCGTATTAGATAACAGAAATAGTAGAGTAAGAGTAGGAAGCATAGTTTTTACTACCTATGAGGAATCAGTCAAAGCAACCAATATCAGGCTAGATAATAGAGTAAGTATCTGCGTAGACGATCAGAAACCACTCTATACCTTTGTGACAGTATTTGGCACTGCAAAGATATACCCTTACAGACAAGAGGAGGTTTTAAAATGGGCCACCAAAATAGCAGAACGATATATGGGGAAAAGGAACGCAGAAGATTATGGTAGAAGAAATAGTGGTAAAGGCTCAATCCTTGTACGAGTAAAGCCTACAAGAATAGTTGGAGAAAAAGATACAGCAGGTTGGGATTGATCTATATTTGGGTTGAGAAGGGTTCACTTTCCAAGACGACTAATCTGACTACTCTCGAAAGGCATTACAATATAGTCTGAATTCCTATGCCCCTCCTAGATATAAGCATATTTCAAGTCCAGAAAAACTATTATTATTGACGATTAAGGATATGACACTATTATGACATACAGGGATGGCCTAAGTCGAATAAACTACGTGGGTTCTACCGTAACAATAGCTCTTTCTCTCTTTCTATCGCTTCATAATTATTCTCCAGCTCTTGCACAACCCTCAATCAGTGTGCCTAGTTTGACAGCTGAATTAGTTTTAGATGGACTATCATCCCCTACAAGTATTGCATTCTTAGATGAGAACAATATCTTATTGTTGGAAAAAGAAGGAAGCATTCGACTCATTTCAGACGGTCAATTGCAGCCGGAACCCGTACTGCAGCTCGAAGGAGTTGAAAGCAATAACGAACGGGGACTTTTAGGGATTGAGATAATGGACAATAATGTCTTTCTTTATGTCACAGAGAGTGGTGCTCAGGTTGAAGGAATACCAACTGAAGGTGATGTTAGAAATAGAGTTTACAGTTATACATGGGATGGAACATCTCTTGCAGATCCGCAACTACTTTTAGATCTTCCGTCTGGCCCTGGAACTAACCATCAAGGTGGGAAGCTAAAGATTGGTCCAGATAACCAGCTCTATGTAGTAGTAGGGGAAATGCAAAGGGAGGGACAGCTTCAAAACTTCCAAGGCGGTCCGGCTCCTGACGACACTGGAGTTATACTCAGGGTCAGTCCAGCAGACGGATCCCCAAGTTCTGATAATCCTCTCTCAAGTGATCCGGCTGATCCCCTGAGTAAATATTATGCCTACGGTATCCGCAACAGTTTTGGAATTGAATTTGATCCTGTAACAGGACAACTGTGGGATGCAGAAAACGGTGAAGATGTTTTTGATGAAATTAATCTGGTTCAACCAGGGTTTAATAGTGGATGGAAGCAAGTAATGGGTCCAATAGCTAACACAGATGTATCTGAACCAAGCTTAGTAAATATGCCGGGTGCACAGTATGCCGACCCTGTTTTCAGTTGGTCAGAATCAAGAGGAATCACAGACATTGAATTTTTCAATTCAACAGCACTTGGGCCCAGCTACGAAAATGACATTTTTGTAGGAGATATAACTGGCGGCACACTCTTTTACTTTGAACCAAATGCTGACAGAACTGGTCTAGCTTTGGAAAGCGATCCCTTGTTAAGAGATCTAATTGCAGATAGTGATGATGAAATATCATCTGTGACATTTGGGACAGACTTTGCAGGAATCACTGATATAGAGACTAGTCCTGATGGTAACTTGTATATTCTGACATATGACAGAGGAGCAGAGGGACTAGGAAGCCTCTACAGGATAGTGCCTGCTGGCGAAGTAGATGCCTCGGCAGCTCTTCCTGTCACTGAGTAGTTCTCTCATCGACTCGTATTCTCGACCAAGGCTTTACTACCTTTTAGGTTGAAATAAGAATCTCTACTGATCGGCTGAGTTCCTATGCCCCTACAAGAGTTAAGCATGTTTCAAATCCAGAAACACCATTATTATTGATACCTAAGGAAACTTATAATCGGGTGTAAGAAAATACACTTATAGTGAAGATGATCACTCATTCACAGTTGTATTTTAGTATATACTATTAACGTATTAGAGTTGTAAGTTCTGATTATGACAGACCAGAAGGTAGCCGTTGTGACTGGAAGCTCAACCGGGATAGGCTACTCTGCATCGTTAATGTTATCAAGAAATGGATTTTATACCTATGCTTCAATGCGTAATATTGGAAAATCTACAAATATTAAACAGGTAGCGAATAAAGAAGTATTACCACTAGAGGTAATTGGGCTTGATGTAAACGATAACCTTTCAGTGGAAAATGCAATTGAAGAAATACTTTCTGAAAAGGGTAGTATTGACTTACTTGTAAATAATGCTGGATACGGACTTATAGGTCCTATTGAAGATATTTCAATTGAAGAGTTGAAAGCACAGTTTGAAACCAACTTATTTGGAGTTATCAGAGTTACACAACAGGTATTACCTATAATGAGGAGGCAAAAAGA
>CAYWRR010000097.1:0-1972 GCA_964460425.1 uncultured Nitrososphaera sp. | reverse complement strand
GCAAAAAGAGGGAGGCAGAATTATAAATGTAAGTTCTATTGGAGGTATGGTAGGATATCCTTTTAGCGCAGCCTACTGTAGTACAAAGTTTGCATTAGAAGGATTGTCTGAATCAATGAGCTATGAGGTAGAGCCATTTGGTATAAAAATCATACTTATAGAGCCTGCTTTAGTAGTTTCAGATTTTCATAATAATGCGAGGATAGTTATAAAGGCGGACAAAGCTGCTAATTCTTCACCTTACACAAAAACAATGAACAGAATGTTCGAAGCATACAAACAAGTTGTAGAAGAATATAAAATTCCTGCAGAGGAAGTAGCAAAAGTAATATTTAATGCGTCTATCTCACCGAATCCTAGCCAAAGATATTTTGTGGGTAAATACAGCAAAATGATGATGGATGCAAAAAGGACCATGACCGATATGCAATTTCATAATATGATGAAGATGCAGCTACTCCGTAGTTAGAAAACTACGTAAGATGGGAGCTAAAATCACATCAAATTTGAGCTTCTTTGAATTGTTCGGGAACCTTACTTGACATGGGCTAGTGTTTAACCTAAAATTTATGAAATAAAAGCATTTTCCTGCAGCATGGAGAACCAGAACCAGAGCCTCCAATTTGCCTACATGAAACAGAATCACGATATACACTACGATTACCTATTTTTCCACCAGAGGAAGATGGAGGTAGGTTAGTAATACCCATATGTTTGAGTTTATCCTAGTATAACTATACAAAACTGAAGGGTTGTAAAAATAATAAGGATCGATATGGGTATCAAGGAAGTAATGAGGTTACTTCCATTCCCATACTTTGGACTGACTATTACCTAGCTCGTCAACCTCATACTCAAAAACACCGACCAAGTTATTGAGGAAGGATAGTTTTCCAGTAGATGATGTAATAAAGAACAACGATCCACGAAAACTTATTCTTCCTGGACCTGTAAATCGACCTATTCCCTGACCTGTCCAAGTTGCCATCTCCTGAGCATCCTTAGTTGTTATTACACCTTGACCCTCACCATACATTGCTCCACCAAGTCTTGGTATAGAATAGTAAGTCCCAATATCCGTACCCTGAGTTCCTTTATATTTTCCATCAGCCGTAAAAGAAGATTCTATCTTAGGTCCAGCTTCACCAATCTCCAATACCCTCTGTCCTGTTATCTTACCTCTGTCTTCAATGATTAATTCTCCTAATACCATACTTCAGTCAGTGGAGGAGCTCATACTTAAAGAAAGAAAGACATGATCGTAGTTAAAATATGTATGCAACAACACTACATGAGACTCTTTAAACCTGTATGTAGAAAGTCAGGTCCTACTGGTAGAATTGGGCCTCGGGCTTACTTGTGGTAAGCTTGGTCAAATTTCTGGGAGCTGATACCAGACCTGATGAAAGATCCTACTCCAGAGGTAAAGTGTACAGAATTTAATTAGAGATAGTTATTTGAATGGTTAAGGATGATGAATAATGATAAAGAAAAGTTTACATTTCAAATTGGCAATGGGTCCCAGTACAACGTTAACCTTATATAGTAAATAACAATGGTTCTAACATGCCAAAATATCTAGATTCACACCCGTTTACAGGTGTTACTGAAGAAAGATTAAAGGAAGCGCAGGCCTCTCCTCCAGACGAGTTCGGAGTCGATCACATAAACATACTTTATAACCAAAAAGCCAATAAGTTGTTCTGTTTTCTTAAAGCACCGGACGAGGAAGCCGTTAGAAAACATCATGAAAAATTAGGTATAAAGCTAGACTGGGTAACTGAAGTTAACACAACTGCATGAGGCTGCCAATCAATCTACCTTTCGCAATTTTCCTTGCTTCATTGACAGAGATCAAATTCTAGGTATACTTCTATTTAGTGGACCCAAATCCTTTACTGTTTGTCTTAATGAAAGTTACCGGATTCAGACTTGTTGTTGATAAGGAAAACAAGCCGATCCTTGAGGCTTC
>CAYWRR010000096.1:0-7973 GCA_964460425.1 uncultured Nitrososphaera sp. | reverse complement strand
AGGGATGCCAAAGACCTTGATCACGATATTGATAAGTTAATGAAAATAACAAAAGCTACCTATGTGAACAAGATGCCAAAACTCTTTACAGAGTATGGAGCAAAATTGACAGAGTCTGATTGGAAGATAATAGGTAGTCTACAAGAGGATCCTTGGAAGCCTTATCGGGCCATTTCAAGAGAATTGAAGATCTCATCAAAAACAGTGAAAAGAAGAGTTGAAGCATTGGCAAAAGGTGGTGCGGTATATCTTTTGGCGGATGTGAATATGAGAGCCGTTGAAGGCATAATACCTGCAGATTTGTTCATTTTTTACGAAAATAGAAGCGACATCAATTCCCCAGTGAAGGACAAGACAAGATTGCAGATAACAGAATATCTAGGGGATCATCTTGTATTTTTCGACCCTAATTTTGCTCCTAATATAGATCATTTTGGACTAATTCTGTCCAGCATTTCAAAAAGCCAAGAAATACAAAAATGGGCAGGTGGAAGAGAGGTCGTCAAGCAATCAGATAAGTATATTGCTAGATGTATTTCCAAGACTTAAGTTATACGAGGAACTTGTAGAAGATATGATAAGGCAGCAGCAACAATCAACAGAATTTGTTGAGGCGAAAGTCTAGCATTCGCGTATATTTTGAGCACATTTGTAGCTATATGACTATACAACATTTTATGCCACATTTTTTGGTGCATTGAGCGCATGCGGGAAGCGAGTTTGGCTTATAATTAATTGAAGCTTACAACTTTGAGGGCACAATGAAAGTCCCATATACATTCGAAGAAACTGAGATTACACAACACAGCTGTACATTGCTAGCAGTGGGCTTCCTCCCGTAGCTACTGATGAAGAAGCCACATTTCTGATCACAGTGGTACCATAATTTCGGGGTTGGCGCTGTTACAGCAGACAATAACATCCATCGTCAATAAGAATAAAAAGAAAAGGGAAATTAGAGCCAAAGACGACATACTTATTTCAATAACCAATCATTCAATCTATTAGTACTTTAGAATAGGTTTTATAACAGGTGTTGTCAGCAGACCATGTTAGATTCAGAAGTGATTAGCTAAGCAGGCTTGCAAATTTGGATTCAAATGAATTTTTATTCAAATCCCGGCGGGCCCAAGATTTTCTAACAACAATAATAACAGTCCAAAAGTTGATGATACTTGTAGCAATCGAGATAAACTAACAGCAATAGATGTGCACTTTGTGGGACACAAACTGACGAAGGATTAAGCTAGCCCGTCTGACACTAACCTTCTCTCCCTCCTCTATGAATTGTTATGAGTCTGGAAGCTTGGAGCGTATTCCATTACCATTATTGCAATGTCCAAGTTGCTAGTTACATTATAGTCTATATGCTCTTACTACATTTGCAGAAAGAAGCAATAAAAATTTATCATTTTTTATACCTAACTACTTTACTGCTGCTAGCTACCGGGCTTCCAATGAGCCACATGCTGTGGCTTTATCCTAAGTAATAGGCGCTCTTCTCCTGGTGCTCGTCCGGGATACTTGTCCTTGCCCATGTACTTCTTTGCCATTTTGTCTATATGATCATCTGCTTCTTTGCCATTGATCTGTTCAATGACCTTTCCTCTTACACTTACCATGTGATAGGGATTTGAAAAATCCACTACAGAAACACCTACACGTGGATCTCTAGATATATTCTTGTGTTTAACTCTACCTTTTGCAGTATTTATCAAGATCATATTATTGCTCTTGTCAATATCTATCCATGTAGGAGTGACTTGAGGAGTGCCACCTTTCATTAGGGTGGCAAGGAAAGCAAAATTCTTTCCTTCAAATAATTCAGCTACAGAAGGCTCTGTTATAGAGTCATTATTTTGATTACCTTTCCTTTTACTACTCATGTTATTATCACCTAGCGTATATGTACCTTTCAGCAGCTTATGGCATTTAACAATTTATTAATTTTGGAGAGCCTTTTTGGGTTTTATAAGGGTGTCTTGTAGACTATGGCAAAGTTTGGCTGCTATATCTACCAAGAAGGACAAAGATTCGAAGATATAGTATCTACTGTCAGGGAATGTGAAAGGCGTGGGTTTGACTCTATATGGTTAAAAGATAATTTTCTCCCTTGGCTCCAATCATATGTCAAGGACGGTAAGAATACTGTAGCAAATTGCGGGCTTGACAATGACCTGGTACTTGAATGTTGGGCTACCCTCTCTTCGCTGGCGCCAATAACGCGGAGAATCAGGCTTGGTACAATACTTGTCAACTCGTATAGAACTCCGCCATCGCTGCTAGCTAAAATGGTCTCTACACTTGATACCATTAGCAAAGGAAGGCTAGAGTTTGGTTTGAGTGCAGGCTGGTACAGGAGGGAATTTGAAGCCTATGGCTTTGACTTCCTAAATGCATCTACCAGAGTTGAAATGCTGGAAGAAAGCATAAAGATAATTAAAATGATGCTGATTGAGAATTCGCCAGTTTCATTTTCTGGAAAATATTTCAAAGTTAATGGCGTCATCTGTAATCCAAAACCAATTCAGAGACCATATCCTCCCTTCTGGATCGGTGGTGGTAGAAAAAGAACTATTGAAATAGCCGCTAAGCATGCAAACGGTTGGAATTATGGCTTGTGCCCATATGAAGAATATGTGGCAAAATTGTGCCTGCTTAGGAATTGCTGCAAACTTGTCAACAGAGACTATCAAAATATCATGAAAGGCTGGCAAGGATTGATAATCGTTGGGAAGCATGAAGAGGATGTACAAACAAAGATATCAGACCTGCAAAGCAAGAAAAGAATAGAGGATAATAATAATAATGGCATTTCTAAAATATCTATTGTCGGAACAATAGAGCAAGTTCGGACTGAAATAGCAAAATACATCGGCATTGGAGTAAACTATTTCACTGTATCATTTCCAGACTTGGAATCTTTGAAATTGTTTGCAGAAAGAATCATGCCTCAATTCAAAACAGAGTGATGTGCTAATGTATTTAGTTACATGGACTATGACTTTGTCCACACCCGCGTTTGCTTTTTGGTGTAGTTGACTGCAGCAGCCTTTTGCAATGAATTTTAAAATATTCGTTTTTGTGAAACTTTCCTCCTATCTAAGAAACACTAAGCTCATAATTACGATATTTTGTTAGCAAAAAAATCAATTCCGGAAACAACCTCTGGATGCTATTTTTGGATCATCATCGTCAGCCAGATGACCATCATGGTTAGGTGCGACCTTTAGGAACTCATTATATATATTGTTTTGTTCTTGGTTCCATCATCTGGTTGTTCAGAAGTGATTAGGTGGACAGACTTGCAGATTTAGATTATAATGAATTTTTATTCAAATCCCGACGTGACCGGTATGATATCACCCCTAAAATAGGATTCTTGTGAAAATAGGAGTTAAATAAAGAAAAGATGCAACTGGAAGCAAGAATTAACATAAAAACAAGACCTCATTAACAATTATCCACATTATCATCAGGATGCTTGACCTATTACTAGATAAGGATATGATAATGTCGGGACGGCAATCGTACTCTTTTTTACTACCACACATATGGCTCTATTTGAAAGACATCTTATGATGTACATTTTTTAATGTGAATATTTTGTCGCTAACCAGCGTATGTATGAAACTAGTGTTTACAAATATTTCACGATTCAAGTCTACTACAACTGACTTCACTCCAGGAAAACTGGTAAGGGCATTAGTCTTTGTAGTCACATCGTTTAAACTAGAGCTTCTGCAAAGGATGTATCGTATAGGTGGATCCTGTGTCACATTCAGCAAAATGGTATCATCGCTGCCCATCAGGTGATACAAATCGCTTACGCTGACCGATCCAAATACAGCCAAGTGATAAACAAGCTCACCAGAATCTGATAAAGGACCCAATCGAGGCAGGATATAAATGATCTCTTCTTCCATAAGCATTTCTAGGTGCTTGCGAACAGTCTTTGGACTCAACTTAGTATACTGACAGAGCAGCTTAAAGGGCAATCTCGGGTCATCAATTAATGCATCGATTATCTGCCAGTCTATTGTGGCTAAGTGCTTATGATGACGGCGACGATCGCCGAGAGTCTTGCCGAAAGCCCGCGCTCCCAATCCAATTGTCAAAGCTCTAAGGGCTTGTCTTGAGTCACGCGGCCATAGTTGAACTGTTAGCCATCCATTCATTTTCCATGCGACCCAGGCTACTTCAGGGGCTGTTAGGGCCCTTAACGCTTCCTTGCGTGTCCACTCACCTCTAAAAAAAACTAACAAATCGTCCAGTCCAAAGATACCTGGATCAATTGAGAGCCAGAAACCCTTAAGAATACCGCGTCTATCTAGGGCTCGCAATCGGTCACGAGCTGCTGGCGAGGATAGCGAAATACGCCGGCCCAACGACCTGTAGCTTTGTCGGGCATTCTCATGCAATGCCGCGATCAGACGAAAGTCCTTAATGTCCACCTCTCTTGTCCAGATCCTATGATGAAATCAAATTCCCTTAATTTAAAGTCAGACTTAACGCATTCTTAAATGCAGCAACACTCTAAACAATCCCATGAACTACGGCAACAACAACAGCAACATAGATGATGACACCTATCGACGACCAGAGTGGGTCAAATACAACCTATATCCGTTCAAAAGTAGGTGGATAAATATCGAAGGACATCAAATTCATTACATCGATGAGGGGAGAGGCCCTTCGTTCCTCTTTGTTCATGGCATTCCAACTTGGTCTTTTTATTACAGGAACATTATAATGAACTTGCGGAATAGTTTCCGATGCATAGCAGTAGATCTCCCAGGGTTCGGCTTATCAAAGGTCTCAAAAGAATTTGATTATACTCTCAAAAATGAGTTCAAGATATTTGGTCAATTCGTCCGAGCTCTAGACCTATCAGATGTTACTATGATGGCTCATAGTATGGGTGGTCCTGTAGCCTTGAAATTTGCAGCTACACATCCAGAGCGATTTAATGGACTAGTACTTGGCGGAACCTTCGCATGGCCAATAAACGGTATACGTTTCCTTTCGTTTATGGGCTCACCTCTAGGTGCCTTAATGGTAGATACAAATCTCTTTATCCGTGTCTTTGTGAACAAGGGGATTAATCTCAGACATTTTTCACCAGAAGAAAAACTTGCTTACAGTAGACCATTTTCTAAACTGTCCAATCGTCATGCGACTCATCTGCTGTTCAGAAGTATCATGAAAAGTGAGGACTACCTGAGAGAGCTGGAGCAAGAACTGAAAAATCTCCGACACTTGCCGGTTCTCCTTGTCAATGGCTATTTGGATAACGGGGTCAAGGCAGGCTTTGATAGCCGATTTCAAAAGATGTTCCCTAGAAGTCGTTCTATCCTTATCAAAGGAGGAGCTCACTTTGCAGTTGAAGAAGCACCTAATCAAGTAAGCGATGCAATCCGCTCATGGTGGATCCCTCCTGATAATGAAATCGGCTTGAATCATAATAGCTCCATTCAGAGGCAGACATAACTGTCATGCATTCAAGCAGACAATACAAAATCCTGTTGATTACATCTTGCAGGAATCTTTTTTAGGTCGCAGTTACATTGAAAAATAATAAATTCACTTTTTGAAGTAATATATCACTTCACGGCCTGACGGGCCCGCTCAATTATCAATCCTTTTAGAAGAGTTATACCAAGACATTATATCGACACCTCAGCTAGCTTTTAAATTCTACTTGAATTCTTTTTGTAAGCGATCGATTGGGGTTACTAGACAACGTATTTAGTTGCTAGACAGCGTAGTTAGATACTGTGTGTTTTCCTTTCTTGAGTACTGCTCATTTAGTCTTCTGCTGAGCGACTGAATAGTTAGATGAGTTGTATCAATCTTCAGGCTTTATGCGGCAATTACCGTGATATCCGAAAATGATAAGGTCATTGACCAAAATTCCAATAAAAGCCGGCCATTATGTTGGTGAGAGCGCCTACAAAAAATTGACGTATGCTGGAGCAAAGAAAGATCGCCATGGCCTACATTTTTTTGTTCCGATAAAAGCAAGTTTTACAACTATAATAACTATACTTTACCTACATGTCGTATTTATTGTACTTAGTATAGGTATACTGCCGTGGAAAAAAACAAGATTGAATCTACTCTGGAAGTAGAAGAGACTGGAAATAATAACTATCTCCAGCTCTTTCTTTACCTAGTGCCGAAGAAGAACCATGATGCAATTGTACAGAATCTGAAGCAATTCCTACCTTGGTTTAAGGAACATGGTGCAAGAGTTGAGTACTATCAACTTGGCAGGAGGGAGACCAAAGCTGCAATAGATTCTGCAAAACAAAGTGGTATGGACGTTATGAACAGCGTTGAGAAGGCCTTCTTCTCTACCAACGGAGGGGAGGAGAACGAGGAAGTTTGGATCGAGCAACAATACTTTATAGATTACAAGCATTGTGAAGAAGTCTACGCAAAGATGATGCAAGACAAAAGTATCGAACCACTTGGCAATGAGTTCTTTAGCCTGATCACACAGGAAAAGAAACTGATCACAGGTGGGTTTAATCGGCTCAATGCCTAATAGAAGAAGAAAAAAGAAGATGAGGAGGAGGGGTAATAATTAGAGAATGCCTACAATAGTTCACTTCGAAATTCCAAGCGATAATTTGGAGAGGACAAAGAAATTCTATACTGAGCTATTTGGATGGAAGATGGAGAAGATGCCTGGTGCAGGTCAAAGGGAGTACTGGATGTTTTCCACAACCAGCAACGACAAAGCTGATAGTGATAGTAAGAGTATTAGTGGTAGTGAGCAGCGAATGGTCGGCGGTGGGATGATGGAAAGGCAGATGCCGCAGGAACCAATAATGATCTATATTGGAGTTGATTCAGTTGCAGAATACTCCAACAATGTTGAAAGACTCGGAGGGAAAGTGATAAAGCAAAAGACAGAGGTTCCTGGCTATGGATGGTTTGCAATATGCACAGACACCGATAACAACGGGTTCGCGTTATGGGAGACTAACACAACTAATAATACTAAATAAGTATATATCTGGACTGCTCCACGACCAGCGGTAACCATGTTCAATTCGCTTCCTGAAATTCAGGAAGCGAATTATTACTATTATCGTCCCACCTCCACTATTGCCAATTTGAGCGTGAATTTGCACTTATGCAGTGAAGTATTGGTTGATGGGGAGGTATTATCTTCACTTTTTGATTATTTTATATCTCCACCACTTTTGCATTGATTTCGAACTTCTTTCTTGTCTGGTAGAGATAGTGGAGATAGTCTGGATACCTTCGCATATCTACTACAAAAGTCAATGTTAGAGAATTACAGAAGTTAATAACACCAGTCTCGCTAAAAGTTTAAAGCTAACGTCGATCTCATTAAGGCAGAACCATTCTAAAAGGATGATAATGGAGCGGGCCCATTGGGATTGCATCCCTGCATATAATCGGGTTCTAATACTGCCAGAGCTTTAAAGGTTATCTATCTCTCATCTTGTTTTGACTATAGTATAAAATGAAGAGGAATTGGATGGTCCCTCTACAGACCAGAACAGTCTTGCTTTATGTAATTCGAACCTCACCATCCAAATAGCCACAAAGCATCAAACAAGAATGCGCTAATAGCTGCTACTGCGCACCTATAGCTGTAGTAACCATAATAACCTTTAACATATTCTTATGAGTCTTGTACTGCTGTCAGTGATGGTATGTGAATGTACGTTCATGATAATAATTAGGATACAAGGTTATTCAGACTAATAAAGCAACTTTCTGTTGTTGCACGATACTCGTTTGCAACCTCTATTTTTTTCTTATGTTTGATGGAAAAATTAGTGAACACAACACAAGGTTTATCGCATCACATCGCATACTGCGTAGTGTTATTATGATGGTATCCTAAGTAAAAGTATTGTCACTATTATTAGCATTGAAACATGACAAGCTTATAGCGTATATATATATATATATATATATATATTCATAAC
>CAYWRR010000095.1:7147-8011 GCA_964460425.1 uncultured Nitrososphaera sp. | reverse complement strand
TCCCACCAGTTACCACCTATCAGAATGTCCCTTTAAGTTACCAGAACTAATAACCAATAGTTTAAAATGAGTCCCATATCATTTGAGCTTTTCAAGTTTAACGATGACAGAATACAACACTAGTTTCATATGCTGTGCGCGTAGCCTTCTCAAGGTTCTTCTGTAGGATCCCTCTGTCCCCTTGTTTTCCAACAACAGTCATAATCTAAAGATGATGACCTACCTTATATTAAGGCAGTAAAAAGGCTTAGGATTAAGGATGCGTTAATGAAAGTCTGAACTGTGACCAATAAGATCTTTTTTGATTCGTTAACGGTACTAATGTTAACAGAATAGCACCGGGGTCACCAAATCCTCAAATGTCCAAAAATTTTTGTAGTTTATCTGACCTAGTCAACACTAACAAGTATGTGAATTTTGAGTACATTTTGTCATTTTGGAACACCTAAAGTGTTGGACTATTCTAAATAGTTTAGCAACCTATTTTATACCAATGTCTGTATTGTCCCATCGAACCCATGGATATATTGGCTATTTTGCTGGGTGGAGTTATTAAGTCAAATCTGTAGTGGATGATTCCACGGAACCTGCATATTACACCGGTTCTCATATTATATAGCATCAAAAGATGCAATATAGCAGCAGACACATGAAAAATGCAATGTGCCAGAGCACAAAAATTCAAAATATTTTTAACTTCATTCAATCATGACTAGTCAATTGTATTACTGATAAATAAGTTGAAAAGCCTTTAAATTTCTAAGAGAATCGGGTGAGAATAGCAGTAATAGTGGTTGTCATACCAAAATAAGGCGTATGTCCTTAAAAGTAAAGAAACTTAATACATGCACTTTAGCTGTGACG
>CAYWRR010000095.1:0-7137 GCA_964460425.1 uncultured Nitrososphaera sp. | reverse complement strand
AGACTTATCGACTTCATTGTATTACAAAGTGCCTCTCAAGTACGCAATAAATGAAATGCGATTACACAAAACTCTTATGAAAATTATATTACTATGGTCTGCGGCAAAAATTTGCCGGATCTAGATGGTATTTCATCATCGAAGGTGGATAGAAAATAACAAGGACACTTGACAATACCCACACTTTGCTATCTTATGTGCGAGGCAGCCTCAAAAACGTAATAGTAGTAAACAGGGAGGAGAAGCACCATGGCTTTATCTTTTCGCTCTTGAACCCTCCAGTTCCGCTTGGCGGTAACATTATTTCACTTGACATTTACGTCGACGAGCTGCCTGTTCAGAGAAACTCAATCTTTATCGCAACTTCTGACGAAGTAGTCAATGTGGCCACACTTTCTGAAACTAGGCCAATTTCATTCAAACCATACCAAAGCGCAAGGTTCTTGATAATTAAAGAGGGGGGTTTGGATGACAAGGTCAAACACAAGATACTGATAATGAGCAAGCTTGAAGGCTTTGAGGAAATAACCATTCCATTTACGTTCACTGACTACATCTCGGGATATCAGAAGGATAGTATCCATATTGCTCCAGATTCACTGGCAAACATCGATCTTGCAGTTTCAAGAGGAGATACCATGTTTAAGAATTTTAAAAGCCCGCTTGTACTATCAGGGAATAAAGCATACATTGTGTGCTCTTCAAATGGAGCGCTTTCTGCTAACTGGACGTGGATGGGCGTACGGTATGATAATGGGGGGCTGTACGTACCTCCTGCAAGGTCGTTTGGAAGGATAATAGTTGAAGTATCTATGGACAATGGTGTGCGTAAGCGTCTTCCAAATTTTGCCTTGTCGTCTAGACACGAGCACGGTGTTCTTACGACACACCACGATCTGGGGGGCCTGCACGTACAAAGGAGGCTATGTGTGCCCTTTGAAAATAGAGGATTTATAACGGAAATAAAGATGACTGTGAGACATCATACGGATCACGATCTGAGGCCAGTCAAAAAAGAGGTACCAAATAAAGTCCGCTTTCACTTTCTAATAGACGGCAATATAACAAGCTATGGACTCGCAGCCATCTCACAGAGTAACATCACCAAGTTCAATATGCGCGAGAACTGCCTACAGATAAGCTCCGCTGGCGATACCAAGAAAGAGAAGAGGCAGTATTTTGGAACCATAGGTATCATGCCAAAAAACATAAGGCCAAGCA
Source organism: uncultured Nitrososphaera sp. (assembly GCA_964460425.1). Classification (GTDB taxonomy): domain Archaea; phylum Thermoproteota; class Nitrososphaeria; order Nitrososphaerales; family Nitrososphaeraceae; genus Nitrososphaera. Next base: position 5,916 of record CAYWRR010000095.1, on the reverse strand, counting down.
AGATCTTGACAGACTCATTCGACAACGACCTTGAGCTGTCGTATGATGTAGAGCTTGAAGAAGGTAAAACCATCGAACTTGCGCTTATTGGAGTAGGCAGCTTTTCAAGTCCCAATGATTGCCTGAAAGAATTTTGTTTCATGAGGGACAACTGCAGTAAGCTTATACAGGGAACTGAAAATACTTTCAAAAGATACTCGTCGTCGACGCTTACAATCAGGTCTCCCTCGACAGAAAAGAAACAAGATCTCCAGATATCAAAATTATTAAGAGCATATGAAAAGGCCAAGATGTGCTTGCAGTATCTAAAAGCAGAATACGATGGCCTTGGAGAAGGGATATGTGCAGGGCTTCCGCGCTTTCCAAACTATTGGGCAAGAGACACTGGCTGGTCGCTGCGGGGCTACCTTGCCCTTGGCGATTACCGCTTTGCCCGCTCTGTCATTGACAATTTCTTCAAACATCAGGCGAAAAAGACTACCAAGAGCGCTGTCACTGGTGAGCTTCCTATGATAATAAGTGGCAAGGCTTTCTTGCACACTACCACCTATGGTTCAGCCGACTCAACGTTTCTCTTTCCTTGGGCGATACGAGAATACGTGCTGGCAACTGCAGATGTTGAGTACCTGCAAAGAAGATGGGAGTCAATTAAAGCACTCATTGATTGTGGGCTTCTCAAAGACACAGACGGAGACGGTTTGATTGACCACGGCTTTACCGGCACAGCAGAAAAGCTGCCTATTCGTGATTCAACTTGGATGGATCACATAGACAGGCGGAAAAGCGCAAACGATGTTCAGGCTTTGTTTTACGAAAGCTTGAAGATTGGAAGCGAGCTAGCAGGCATAGTTGGTGACAGATACAATCGCAAGAGGTGGAAGCAAGAGGCAGAACAGCTAGCCCTTAAAATCGATAATGAGTACTGGAACGAAGAGGCGAGATTTTACTATGACACAATAAGAAGGAATGGCTCCAAAGACCCAAGCATAAGACCAAACGCGCTTGTGCTTTTGCTCACAGATGCAGCCAAAGATCCCCGCAAGACAAAATCCGTGCTTGAAAGAATCGAACAAGAGGACATAACTACAAGCTGGGGGATCCGAACGCTCAGCAGCCTAGACCATAAGTACCATCCTACCCTCTATCACGATGGGGCAGTCTGGCCACTTGTTACAGGCTGGGCAGCGCTAGCCGAGACCAAGGCTGGAAGAAGCGAGCAGGCACTCTACTATGTCAATTGCATGGCAGAGCGCATTTTGGCGGAAAATGGCATGTTTGCAGAAACATACAGGGGAGACAAACCTGATCCATTCAATTCATGCATCTTGCAGGCATGGTCTATTAGCATGTATATTCACGCCTTGCGCGAAATGATGCTTGGAATGAAATTGAACATACTTGAAAACAAAATCTACTTCAAACCGCAGATAGCAGGGTCACTTTTTCAAGAGTATACTCATTTTTCCTTTGAACATAGCATAAACAGCAAAGGAAGATTCCAAGCTGCAGTTGACCCATACAACAGGAAAATCCTTGTCACATTAAAGGGCTGGCAGGGGGCAAGGCCTGAATTTCTTGTCGACTCATCTTATAGTATTGATGTTGCTACTACTCCTGCTGCTGGTGGTGGTAGTGAATAGTGTTACTTCAAATTTATTAATTCAGTCCACGCTTCTAATCCCTATATATGACGACTATCAACATTCAGGGACATGATGTTAACCCCGCGCTTATAGTAATAGACGTTCAAAATGGCTTTGTAAGCAAAGGTGGATCGTACGATCAACTTGGGATGGATCTTTCCCGCTACCGGCAGGTTATCCCACATATAGCAGAACTTATCAGGCTTTGTAGGAGCGTCAATATACCATTATTTTATACTCAGGCAGTGAGGGAAAAATCTGGCATAGATCTTTTAACAAATACCCACAGAATACTGCCAAAGTCAAGGGAAGAGAGAATACGCACAAAGCCAATCTGCGTAATCGGCACTTGGGATGCAGATATTGTCGATGAAATCAAGCCTACTCCAATGGATCACATCGTCATCAAGAGACGAGATTCAGCCTTTCAAGACACTGAAATTGGCGTCTGGCTGAAAAGTATTGGAATCGATACTTTGGTTTTCTGTGGAATAGACACCTCAATATGCGTAGAGGCATCTTTGAGAGATGCATTCAATAACGGCTATGATGTCATACTCATCTCTGACGCAACAGCATCATCCAACATTAAGCACTTTGAGACCACCTTAGAAGTTGCAAGAGACTACTACGGCTTGGTAATGGATGTAAAAGAGTTTGCTAGGCATCTACCTCAAAAGGCAGAGCAGTTTAATAAGCAATAATTTTTACGATATCAAAACTCTTTTTTTCGATCCTTAGGAGATATCACAAGAACAACAACTCTAAAGGCTAAACTGCAAGCAGATCTCAACTACGCAGTTTGTAGACCCTCCCCCTTCAAGTACAAAAACTTAATTCTTCTTTGATCAAATTTCTGAAATAACATAAGTGTGAGTTGATTTGGATCACAAACTTTAAAGCTAGTGGGTTTATTAAATCGCTCCTCTATATGCAAGACTCAAACTCCCTTGGGTCCACTCAGTGGTTCTTTATTAGAGTTCAAAACCATAAAAAGGAGTAGAGACAACAAAAAATTGGAAACTAAAATTCAGGCAACCGAACCCTATCAAGACTTTTTATTTGCTATGAATAGCCCTTGAACTACGGAAGGGTTACTCTGCGACTCTGCCTTAAATGTGGTCATGTTGGCTGCTGTGACTTGCCTCCGGGAATGCATCCTACAAATCACTTCAAGCATACAGAACACCCTGTAATGGTAGCTCTGCCAAACAAACCATGGAAGTGGTGCTATGTGCACATGATGTATATGTCTATGACATCAATGCTTGGAAATTGAAACATTAATTGAGTTGCTATTTCTTATAGCTTCACGTATGATATATCAATTGGAAAATAGCAGATCCTTTTGTTCACTGTCAGAAGTTGATTGAGCAGGATTATCACTATCTTTGTATTGCATATACATTATGTCGATTCTATCTTTTCTTTAATTGTTTGAGGATATGCATTTTAGGTTTAGAGACAAAAAACTTGTACCTGCAAAGAAGCCTTCTTCATTAGCAGAACCCCGAAGTACCTATTGGGAGGGAGAAACGCTCTCCCTCCCTCAAATCTCTTAAATCTATGTAATGGAGAAATGTAGATCAAGATTGTGTAGATGTTAGTTAGTTGTAACCAATACTCTAGAGTGCAATTGTCATTATACTAGGCGCTGCTGTATATTTGATGGTGCGGTCAAAGATCAGTCTTGTGCAATAGCCATGTCTAAATTATAGGCCCCATTTAAAACATAGTTTATGCTAAAGTTCAGTTTTTCTCTCTTTATCAATGCCCACATTGTAGTCTTTTGTTATTATGCAGCCTTTGGTCAACCTGTTGCTTACTGAATAAAGTGCCCATACTAACAGTCCCAAAGCTATCAATCTGATTGGAATTTGATAGTTAGACATTATTGCTGAAGCCAAGATCCCTGCACTTCCAAATGTAGAGATGAGGAAGAATCCAAATGAAGAGCAGCTTGCGCAGGCACTAGATACAATACTTAATGATGAAGCTGAAAAAAAAGAAGCCCGGCCTAGCTTAAAGCGGGAGCTTCTAAAGACATACACATTCATGGCCACAACGGCACCCAGAAGCGGCGCTGTTATGGTAGATAGAATAAAGCTACCAATTGCATCATCCGGAAGGTAAAAGACAAATACAGGTGAGAAGAAAAGTAACCCATCAAAATTATTAAAAATAATCCAGAATATCATACTGACTAAACCTGCTGTTGCTATGTAAGTCGGTTTTGAAAATACTAATTGAAAAGTTGTTAATAATGAATAAAATAGGCTTTTTGGGTGGAGCATATAATCTTGATTAATAGTGAAAAATTCAACCATAAAGGAGTTATCCTTAACACAGAAAGAAAATGTTTAACCGTTGCAAGGCGCATGCCACTTGACAGATAGACACTAGACTCTGAAATGTAGTTGGCTATTTGACAGTTAAAGTTAAAATTGAACAGTTGGACTGCATACTTATTATTCACTGGAGTGGCTTAAAGTTAATGGTACAACTTACAACCTTGCAGATATCAACTTTTGGGATGGACATGCAGGAGGGGATTGCTGCTGGTATTCGAAACTTTCCTATTCACAAGCTTGTCCTCCTGTGCTATAGTTCTGACAATAATAAGGCTGAGGAATTTGCTCGAAGGATTAGATCTGTGTTGGGTATTCCAGTGACAATTACACTAGTGAGTAAGGAAAATGTGATACGAGATGTCTTGGAAAGAATAGGTGAGATAATTGAAATTGAAGGAAAGAATTTCCAACAAATTCTAATGAACGTGAGCTGCGGAGACAAATTAATAGGATGTGCGGCCCTTTCAGCTGCATTTATCAACGGAATCAAGGCATTTGGAATGGATCCAACAGGTTCCCCACTTGTTATGCCAGTTTTGAAATTGAGCTACAGTGAAATAATATCAGAGCCAAAAACAAACATCCTAAAGGCCATGGACAGAGCGGGAGGTGCTGTAGAAAGCCTCGAACAATTGGAACATGTATCTGGTTACGGGAAGCCACTACTCAGCTACCACATAATGGGAGGGAGGGAAGCAAGAGGTCTTGCAGAATTAGGCTTGGTAGAAGTAACTAAGGGCGATAGAGGTAAGCTTGTCACCAAGCTTACCACTTTAGGCAAGCTTCTTGTAGTAAGCAATAATAATAATGTAAGGTCAACTTCGCAAGTCTAGCTAGCTGCATTTGAATAGGAGTGACAATAAAACTATGAAATTTATGTTTAATGCAACTACTAAGCTTCATGCGGCCAAAGTCGGACAAACTTTTAATAATTTCCCATAGCCACTCTTATTAATAGGTATGAGTGGCGCTGATACATCCTCGACCTTTCTATTAGGCATGTCTCTTGACCTGATAATCGGCATGGCTCTTGGAATGGTAGCTAGTCCCCTAATGATGAAAGGTATAAAGATCATAAGACATAGAAGAAAAATGAACAAATTATTTACCGAGATGGCTCAAGTGAGACAAAACAAGGGGAAGGATGATCCTATACCAGGGACAGATCAAGTAAGAGATATTCTTTGAGTAAAGGCTATACTAGCCTACGCAGATTTAGTCGAAGACATTGAAAGGTTATCTTTAACCCTTTCAGAGAAGAAATAAGAGCAAGAGGGATGAGGTATCCCTAACAAGCGTGTTCGGACCTGAGTTTTACATGGGCTTTGGTATAGGCCTGCTAATATCTGCAGGAGTTGCTACATGGTATGCTTTTGGCTATGAACTCAAGCAAACTATGAAGAGATGGAAGTATAATTCATATGATGGCAGAAGGCATCATTAAAAACTCTGTTATTAATTCATTGAAGTCATACTCAAAGTGTTAGAAATATTTAATTTATACTAAGTTAACATTTGCTCAATCGTGAAGAAACGGCACCCCTAGAAAAAGATCGGTCGGAACGTCATTAGCATTGATGGTATTGATTTCTAGCATTGCATCAGTTTCTATACTACTATATCCTGATAATAATCAAGCAGAACCTGTGATAGGATTCGACGACATGAAAAACTTTAATACAAATTCTGGATCTTCACGGGATCCTAGCGTATTGGCCTCAAGCAACAATGTCTATTTTGTTTGGAGTGACACTACAACAGGTAGCTGAGATATATGCTTCAGAAGGGGTTCTTATCAGGGCTTTCTTACCAACCTTGAGTTCCGTACTAGTGATATAGCTCGATTAGAGCATAATTTTGATAGTTAAACAATCTTTTCTAATATAATATCCAATCAATAATAGATCATCATCATATCCTAC
>CAYWRR010000094.1:0-8105 GCA_964460425.1 uncultured Nitrososphaera sp. | reverse complement strand
GAACCATTTAGGATGATATTGGGTGAGGGTGACAATATTACAGTCAACTCGTAGAACTGTTACTATATTTTGAATTTATTTCCTATTTTCTGCTATTGTAGATGCCCTCACTGAACTTTTGGATGATGTGCTCCCATAAGCTCTAGCATTGCGGATCTAGATGCTTCTCATATTTCGTCCATTTTCTTCTTCATTATTGTTATTGTTATTATTATTGATTCGCTACTCGACTTCAATTATACGTGCTGGGATTCTGGTCTTTTATTAAATGAGTATTTTTTATTTTTCCAAATCCCAACAGATCCTATTGTGAACTTTCCTTTTGGAAGGGTTCGATCAGCAAATTAAATAGAGAATCTATAACTTTGAGATTTTAGTTGAAATATTAGTGGGCAAGGTTAAGCTGGTACACTTAGTAGTTTGCGTACGTTATTGCTTGCCCTCATGCAAGTGTTCTACAATAAGCAAGTCTGCTTCTTTTCCAATTACCTTTATCTTGTCACCTTGATTGATCTCAACGTCTCCCGTATTGCTTTTAGCCTTCCAGTACTCGCCGCCAACAATAACAAAACCAGTTCTATTAGCAGAGATGGAGTCAAGCGCAACTCCTTCTTCACTTTGAAGAGCAAACTGTTTGGGCTTTCTCTTCTTTACCTTCCAAACCTTGTAAGTTATCAGAGCCATAAGACCTGCAAAAGGAGCAATTGTGATAATAGATATAGTTGCCAAATCTCCAAGATGCTCTTCTGTAACTAGAAGGGGCTGTACAGGCTGAGTAATCATAAGCACAGTTCCAATAGCCACTATTGCAATGCCACCTATCCCTATTGCTCCAAATCCAGGGCTGTACAGTTCATAGGCTACCAGTCCGATTCCCAATGCTAACAGAGCAAAAGCACCCCAGTTTATATCGAGACCTTGGCCTAACAGTCCCAAGATTATCAAAACCGCACCAGCTATTTCGCCTCCAAATCCTGGAGACGTTATACCGTAAATCAGTACAAAGAATCCTATTGTGATCAAGGTGGTGGCAATCAATGGATTGGAAAGGAAATTGACTAATTGTGTTCGCAGACTGGATTCATATCTTATTATCTGCGCACCTGCAGTATGTAAGACCTTCTGTCCACTAAAGGTAGTAACGGTGACTCCATCTGCTATTGCAAGCAGCTCCTCAGGGCTAGCAGCCACTGCTTCTATCACATTTCTCTCCATAGCCTTTTCTGGTGTCAGGTTATCATTGTGCGTTATGAATCTGGCAGCCTGAGTTACATTCCTATGATGAAGTTCTGCTAGCGAGACTGCCTTTTCTGCAACTGCATTTATTATCTTTGTATCATTTACTGGCTCTGTTCCTCGTACAGGCTGAGCAGAACCTATTGTAGTAACAGGAGCCATTACAGCATAATCTGCTGCAAGGAGTATGATGGTGCCAGCAGACCATGCGCTCCTTCCCTGCGGGTAGACATATCCTATCACCGGTACTGGTGATTGTTGAATAGCATCTATTATGCCAAAAGTTGCATCAAGCGATCCACCAGGAGTATCTAATGCCAAAATAACAGCAGAAAAAGATGGTGATGATGATGATAGTGATCCTGCAGCAGGCGAGGTTGATTGTATGGCCATAGAAATATCTTCAGCCGTTCCAAATGAAATGAAATCCTTAACATCGACCCAAAGAATTGCTGGATTATTGTTGTCAATTCTGTTATCATCTTGCTGCTGAGCAAATACAGGGTTCCTTAGTGTATCAGTATATTCAACAATTATTGAACCAGATTGAGTAATAAAGACCGCTGCGGCCAGTAGAAAAATTATGTGTTGTTGACGGTGATTGTGACGCTTTTTTAAGAAAGGTGAAAAGCAAGTCATTTTATACTACAGGATAGTTAATTTTTTCCATATCGCATTTTGAAAATGATGTTAGGCAACTCCTTGATCTTCCTGCCCTTCGCCTTTAGATAGACGTCTATTGGTACTGCCAGATTGACCAATATTGTTGACCTTTCTTCCTGTAGTCAAATTAATTAGCTCTTCTCTAACTATGCTCCGAAGTGTGTTCTCATCAAGCTGTTCTGTTGTAGGAGTCCTTTCTCTTATCATGCCTAATAGCGTACCCATATCTTTGGACTCCCCTTGTCCACCTGTAACAACTATCATGTTTCTTTCCCTAGCTATTTCTGTCCATGTTTGCAATTCTCTTAGCCGCATAGCTGCCATATTCCTAGTGTAAAAATTGGCAGCCTGTTCCATTTTCTCTGCTGCAGTTAGTTCTCCCTCAGCTATTATTATCCTGCTTCTTCTTTCTCTCTCAGCTTCTGCCTGTTTTGCAATTGCTCTATACATGTTCTCTGGAAGAGAAACATCTCTGATTGCTACAGAGCTTACTTTTACTCCCCACGGGTCAGTTGCAGCATCTAGAATTTCCTGCATTCGCTTGTTAAGCTCCTCACGTCTTGACAAAATGTCATCAAAGGTAGTCTGACCGATCAAGTCTCTCAAAGTAGTTTGAGACAGAAGGCTTGACGCCATCAGGTAATCATTTACCCTAACTACTGCATTATTCGGCTCGTTAACTCGAAGATATACTACGGCATCGACATCTACAGTAACATTATCCATAGTGATTATCTTCTGCTTTGGTACATCCAATGTCACCACTCGCAGGTCAACTATGACAGCCCTGTCGATGATAGGGATTAGAAAGATAAGTCCGGGTCCTTTGGCACCAATCAAGCGGCCAAGTCGGAATACTACTGCGCGTTGATATTCCCTTATGACTCGTATAGAGTATGCTACTATGACAAGGATAACAATTATTGTAATGGCAGTGCCTACTAACTCTGCCAGTGACGAGAGCTGTAGTAAGAAAGAGCTAGTCTCCATATATATATACTAGTGTACATTCTATCATTTTAAGATAGATATTTGCGACACTGTTCAATCTTAGGGACATCTGAGGCTCCTGTTAAATTAGGGACATAAATTCGCTCATAAGGATTAGCTTACCTACTGCGTAGTTATAGGACCAGCTTCGTTGGTTAAATTGTCACAGATGTCCTGTCATTCCTTTTTCAAAAAAAGAAGGATGCGCTTGTGACTGACTGATAAATCGCGTTCAGATCACGTGATTGTGCAGAGATTTTTATGAGCTACCGAGGCACAATAATTGTCTTGGGATGATACCTTTGGTCAGCAAGGAATGCAAGCACATGCAGTATAATAAGACAGGATGTAACCTCTTAGGCATTAGTAATTTACTCTTCTTCTCTCAAATGGATTAATCACGCTCCTTTTTTCTTTTTGATCAACATGATATACCCCATATTCGCCTTTGACACCAATCAGTTTCTCCCTAGAAGGGACAAATACATACTCATCTAATCCCTTTACTATGTCAAAGAGAGTCTCGCCAATAACTAGTCCGTTTGGTTTGGCCTTGGAGTTGATTTTTGCGCAAATATTCATAGCAGACCCAAAGAGGTCTTCGCTCTGAGATGATGCGGATCTTGCAACTGAGACTTCACCATAATCTGCACTTATCCTATATTGTATTGGCGGCAATTTTTCACTGAGCATTTTAGCGTTGAGCGTATTGCTTGCTATTCCCATTGTGAGACCACAGTCCAGCACATTCTTAAATTTCATAACGTTCCTTGAATTACTAGTATCGCTAAAGTAAAAGATAAGTGCATCGCCTGCGTTCTTTACTATCTTTGCCCCAAAATTCCTGGCGATAAGGGCAATTGCGTTCAGAAAAAGCTCATAATATCTGCTTAATTGAGTCGGGGTGAGATCAGATGATATTCTTGTAGAACCTATAATGTCAATAAAGCATACACAGTAGTTTTGCACTTCCCCTGAAAAGTAAATCTCTTTTGCTCCAACATTCCAGATCGCTCTTGTTCTTGTTGACAACCCTACTAAAGGGAACTCAGCAAACCTAATATGGTTATTATCATCATCGCTGTGCATTAATCACTCATCATCTCTCTTTTTCAAATGCTATCTCAAGGTGCGGAAATTTCGCCGCCAAACCTTTTAATCTTTCTCGCGCTTGAATTGATAAGTACATAAGATTTTCTTGGATCATCTTAGCAAATTTCCTTGAGAAATAGCTATCTTTTTGAAGAGCATCAAGAATCCCGGATTGCTTTTCTTCATCCAGAGACGCAAACTTTTCCGCAACACCTTCTCCCAGGACTTTTCCGTATTCGGGATTAAAGCTCGCATATTCAAGCATCCCAAGCACTTCTGGAAGGTTTAGGTACATGAAGCTCTCTGTAACCCCCCTAGCGGCTCCTCTCGCAAGATTCACAGAACCTATTGTGTGCATAACCTCTTCTACAAGCCGGCTACCTGTCGAGGGAAGGTGGTGGCCAAGACCTTCCCCAAGGCCTGCAAGAAAATATTCTTCATTCTGCCTCATTATTTCTAGAATCTCTTTTCTTTTATCATCCTCTAGTAGTGAGAAGATATGCCCTATACCAAAACCAAAATTCTTTGCAAAAGATGCATCTGATGCTGTCCCAGATAAAATCTCAAGTAATAGATCCTTAGATAGGTTTGCAGCAACAGTTCCAAGCCCGATTGCGAATCCTTTCATAAAATTGATGCTTTTAGTAAAAGCAGCTGCTTCCTCAAAAATACTTCTGTCCAGATACGTTCGAATCTTGCCAATTCCAATACCAAAACCAAAGGGAAAACCATCAATACTCACCAGGGAAGATAATAACCAACCCTTTGTACTACGTGACAGATATGGAAACATGATCCCGCATCCTTCGCCAAGACCTAATGCGAGAAATGAATTGCTTCTTGCAAGTTCAAATATCTTCATGGACAATGCCTCAGATAAATAGGAAATATGCATTGCAAGTCCTGCGCCAAGACCTACCGATAGCTGTCTGTTATGTCGAATACGTACAAGTATCTCTTTCTTCATATCTTCTCGAAAGTACGAAAATACTGATCCAAAACCCATGCCAAGACCCCTCGAAAAGCCTGCATCTCCATCATTTATGTAAGACATTATAAGCTGCTTCTGTGAGTCTTCAAGATGGTCATATATTCTACTTATACCTTCACCAAACCCAATTGCAAATTCTACATCCTGTTCTGACATGCGAAATACCTCCAGTTGGGCATCCTCTGATAGGTACTTGTACGCCCTTCCCATACCCATGCCAAGACCCCTCCTAAAGTTTGGATCTGTCTTGAGGATATGTTTGTAGGAGTCATGGCTCAGATCATTTTTAGAGTACGAATATGTGAACCCAAGACCAATGCCGAGTCCTTTTGAGATCTCTGGAGAGTTCAGGGCCAGTTCAAGGAATTGGTGCTTATTGGCTTCACCATAGGTAGTCCAAAGAAACTGTGCTGTTCCTTCTCCAAATCCTTCTGAGAACATTGGATCCCAAGCTAGCCGATCAAGCATCTGTTCTTTCTCATTAGTTGGAAAATGCTGGATGATTCTTGCCAATCCAAATCCTAGACCTCTTGCAAATTCACCTCTTGTTTTCATTCTTTCAGTTATGATATGCTTGGAATCGTCATTATGATAAGGCCAAGCCCATACAGCTCCTACTCCAAATCCTCTATCAAATTCGCTATTTATGTCAGCAAAGGAAATGACTTGATCTAGGAACGTAGACTTCAGATAGGGAAGATGAGCTCCAAGGCCAACACCAAGGCCGCGTGCAAAGTCATTATTTGAGTTTGCGAAGGTAAATGCTCTTTGCCTTAAGGCGTCGCCAATATATTGCCATGTATATCCAAGACCATAACCCAAGCCAGTTGCAAAAGCATTACTACCCGAGGCTTTGCTAATGAACCTTTCTTGTACCTCTGCTGGGAGATGCTTCAGCACAATCCCTATCCCTGACCCAAAGCCGTCATCTAGTTTAACATTGCTCTTTATTAGAAGCTCAAGTTCTGATTGAAACTGTTCTGGAAGGTAGAAAAAGGTGGCTCCAAAACCTAACCCTAGCCCGTAAGCGACCTCTCCATTGCTATGCAGTAACATGAATAGGTCCTTGGGAGATACTTCTTTGTAAAAATATGCACCATACACTCCAGCTCCAAATGCAAATTCACAATCTGTAGCTACTCTATCAAGTACAAACTTACGCAGTACATCTGGAAGATTAGAATAGCTTACCGCCAACCCCATTCCAAAGCCCACATCAAGTTCTGAGTTCTTGTCTGCTTTTGACACCATATTTTTGGCATCATCTTCTTGTAATAGGGCAAATGTGAGGCCAAATCCAAATCCTAAACCTCGGGAGAGGTCAAAACTCTTTTGTGCTTTGTGCATTATCTCATATTGCAATGCAGGATCTAGGGTTGCATAGATATAGCCAAGGCCCATTCCAAGCCCGTCGGCAAACTGTGGGTTCTGATCCGCATGAGACATAACAACAGACCGCAGATCATTGGACATTTTACCGTACAGGCGGCCGACACTCTGTCCAAAATATCTAGCAAACAACATGCCATGATAGGTCTTCTTGAGAACCCATTTCCGATTGTTATAATCTAGCTCGATGAAACGCTCCCCCAAGCTCTCAGCCAATCCCACACCTAATTCTATATGGGTGTCAACATATTCAAGAATCAACATCTGAAGGGCTTCGTCAAGCAATTCGAAATTTTCTCCAACACCACGCCCAAATGCTCGTTCAAAGACTGCATTTTTCTTCATAAATCCGTAAATTTGATCAGGAACTATTGCTTTTCCAGTATCATTTGGAAAGAATTCGATATTTTTGCCAAGAAAAAGACCTAGAGCGTGAAGCTCTCCACTGCCTTTTGGAATAATCTCCGAGAAATGGTCTGTTATATATCCAATTATTTTCATCCTTGAATAATCAGTGAGTTTAACAGCATTCTTCGCTGAATCGTGCATAGCATAATTCTGACCCGAGAGATAGACCCACGTCCCCATTTTTCGAGTAGGTTCTGCAGGTGCAATACTTCCAAAGATAGCCTTTTGCAGTCTTGCAATCAATGTCTGCGTTCTATTAAATCCTACCTCATAGCATAAGCGTAGAATATAAAGAAAATCTACATCCTGTTCTCGTCCCCGAATGTTTTTCATGACCTCAAATTGCCTTTCAAAGTAATCATAAACGGGTAACCACTCTTGTGCAACCATAAGACAATTTGACGAATTAATATGTGTCTGCGAGTAGTTCGTCACCTTGTCTACCAATGCTTTATAATAGTCAACTACAGTAAGAGAAAGCGGCTGTTTCTGCCACAGAACTCTTGCAATGGTGTCGATGTTGGGAGATATGTACTTCTCAAAAACCTCTCTATACCGTTCGACATGCGTTCCATATGCTCTTATTAAAGCTTTCATGGTCGTAAGGTCACATGTAATTTCATGCGTGTAGATGTCAGGAATGCCTATTGTCAACCCTCGGTACATCTCCAAATATGTCGGTTTTAGAGAGATATACAAATTCTGAACGGATCGAGAATTTACTATCTCCAGAGCACCAAACGCATTCTGAAGATCTCTTTTGACCAAGCCTTCTGGAAAGTTATCCCATATCACAAGATCCTTCCTGCCAAATTTTTGAGAAAGTCTAGGAATACTCTCTCTACAAGAATCCAATCCTGCAGGATTAGATGGATTAATTACAAATATTCTGTCGTAACTTCCTTTCTTGCTGCGGAGAAGCTCAATTATTGTCCGAGATTTTCCACATCCGCTAGGGCCAAATAGGAAGATTTTCTCCTCTCTGAGCAGGATTTCAAACTCCTTGAAGGGAACAAACGGAAGTTGGTTAGAAGATTCAGTAAACTGTACATTAATAGCGGTTGCAACTTTTTGAACTGTCTCTGGCCATTTCTCATCGGATCGAATTTCGGCGAAAGAAACTTCATAAGGTTCAATACTCTTTAAGTCGGGCTTCTGTGACCTATTCACTCAGAGAGCACCTCAAAATCGAGTCTCCTAATAGAGACAATCTATATAATATCGAAATAAAAAGTATTGCTTGAAGATCGGAACTTAACCTACTACCTTTACAATCCTAACCTCATAAATAGCAACCTCATCTGGTGATTAATAATAATAATAATAATAATAATAA
>CAYWRR010000093.1:0-8116 GCA_964460425.1 uncultured Nitrososphaera sp. | reverse complement strand
ATTACGCATTACAACATGCTGAAACAACCAAGGTACATTGAGCTTTGGGAAAAGTTCTCCAAGATTTTTGAGCCATTCGAAGATAGAATTGACTTTTGGCTCTTTCAGATGCCAGCAAACTTTAGATTTGAACCAAAGAACCTGGAAAGGGTAGGTCTTTTTTAATGACTATGATATCAGGCACCAAGTTGTAACTCGCAAGAAAGCAGTTATCGAATTCAGAGATTCTTCTTGGTGGAACGAATCGGCTTTAAAAGAGATTGAAAGAGCAGGTATTGCATTTTGTTCTGTCGATGGTCCCAGATTACCAAATGAAATTATCACAATAAGTGACACTATATACCTAAGGCTCCACGGTAGCCAGACTTGGTACAATTATCTCTATCCTGAGGAAAGGTTAGAGGAAATAGCATCAGATATGACAACAACACGAGCACAAAAAAAGCAATATATCTCAATAATGATCACGGTATGCTAACCAATGGATTGTTTCTAAGAAAAGTTTTTTCTAAATTAACAAAGTGATGATTTGTAATTCCGTGTCGAGCAGCTATCACAGAAGAATCTAATTTTTGAGGTAAAGGAAGCAACAACATAGGGATAGGCACCAAGGCACCAAAAAGCACCCACATACAAACGCTGAAGTGTCTTAGGAGGAAGATGATTTCTAGACACAAGCTAAGAACCATTAAACGGTCTATGGACTACTAGAGCATGTCTCATAAGAGGTATGAAAGATCAGGCTGGCCATCACCTATCGAATTTTAGTAGCGAATGGCGTATGAGGTATAAGTGTATATACTTTTTACTTTCTGACTAGCTTTTTAACATCGTCGATAATTTTCATAACTTCATTTATAGGCGTCTCTTTGTCCGTTGTGATGTAGTAAATATGCTCCTGGCTTGACAGTGTTACTATCCTGACCTTTTCATTCTCAGTTAGGGTGTACTCTTCTCGGCCTATTGATTTTTCAAAGTTCTTCCGGAGCTGGTTTCTTGTCGCTTCCATAAAGTGTTCGTTTCTTGCTTCATCAGGCTTTAACAGTGGCACTACTCCTTTTCGTAGGCTCCCTGCCAGAGTGCGGCCAAACTTGTTTATTATGCCAGCATAGCGTATGCGTGGGGATACTGCCAGAATTCTGATGCATTCTTGTTTATATAGGGGGGTATCTGGGTCTATCGGTGGTCTACTCATTAGGCTATTTTCAAAGGAGAGTTATATATGAGCTACTTGGTCGGATGGAGGTAAAGATTGAAAGTAGTTCGTAATGTTAAATGCAATCCACTTGCTCTTCTGTTTATAGGACCCTTAGCATGCAAAAAATTGAGACTATGTATACTTCAGTCTACATTTGTAAAGCTGACCATCACAAGAAGAAATGTTCAAGGACACTAAAAAGTCATTATCGTTCAGCGAATATAGTTTAAGCTACAAATATTTAGTATTGTTTTTAATTTTCACAATATACTTTCATTATACAATTTCCATAATAATGCTATTAGGCCAGCTGAGAACTTTGACAAGTCATGAACATTGATATGCTGAACACCACTGCCCTTACCTCCGTGAGAATTTTTTCATGATTAATTCTCATTTAATATATTCTCATTTAATTTTATGTCATAGGAACTTCCTTGCTCCTTATAATAGTTCTAATGGCTCGAATGTCTCAATTTCGCAATGATTATCTAAAGAATGTTTGGATTTTCATGCAGCATATGGCATGATCTAAAGGCTGCCACCTCCTCTTTCTACGACTTTATAAAAAAATCTTCCCTCTGTGTATATATATGCAGAAGCGAGCTTTACAAATGACGGTAACGTCGTCGCTAATTGTGTTTGCATCAAAGTATACCACTCGCCTTTCTATTGCATGCTACAGCAATAGTGTATATATGTATTTAAGGATAGGGTTTGTATAAATTTCAGGCTGGTATTATCTTAGGCTTATTCAAGAGGGGCTACCACATAGTCTTTAGTATTATCACGGTGTCTGTGTCAGACACCCCTTCTATCTTGCGTATATCGTCAATACACTTATTGATGTCAGCTATCACTGGTGCTGCAATGATAGCGGCTATATCATATTGGCCAGTTATTTCGTAGACTACTTTGACTCCTTTTAGATTCATCAGCTGGTTAGACACAGCCGAAGTGTCTACTGTTGAAGCCACAGAGATTAGTGTTATTGCGCTTGTCTTGTCACTTGCACCAAGTTCAATGGTAAACCGTTTAATGATGGTCCTATCAACTAGGTTCTTCACTCTTCTCCGAACAGCTGATTCGGAAAGTCCGATCTCATTAGCAATGTCGACAAATGCTCTGCGCGAATCTGCCTGCAAAATGCGTATTATCTTTTCATCAGTTTCATCTACCTTAGCTGACATTTCTTCTCTTTTCCTCATTAGTTAATATAATATCTATTATATCAACTACTTGGGAAACCGTTATTTCATCCATTACAAGTGGCGGAAGTAGTCTTAGAATATTTCTTCCGGAGTAAAGAATCAGCAATCCATGGCGAATTCCGTCAAAGAGTATATCCTTGACGTCAAAGCGGAGTTCGACTCCCAGCATCATACCAATACCTCTGACCTGTCGGACTATCTTGTGCTTTTCCTGCAGCCGGTTGAGCCCTTCTTTAAAGTGCACTCCCATCTTTGCAGCATTATCAATCAGTTTATCATCAATCAAAGCTTCCATTGTGGCAGTGCCGGCGGCGCATGCGATAGGACTTCCACCAAACGTAGAAGAATGCTCGCCAAGCTTCATTGTATCTATTATCTGCTGCTTGACAAGAACAAGCCCCATAGGTATTCCACCGGCTATACCCTTTGCAAGGCACATAATGTCTGGAGTAGTATTCCAGTTTTGACCTGCCCACATTTTGCCGGTTCTCCCAAGCCCTGACTGTATCTCATCAAATATTAAGACAAGGTTGCGTCGATCGCAGATCTCTCTGATCTTTGGCAGAAGGTCATATGGAGGAACGATGATGCCAGTCTCGCCCTGAATAGGCTCAAGAATTACACTTCCAATTGTATCGTCAATTGCTTCTTCTAGAAGAGACGGATCGCTGTATGGAACAAACTTAACGCCATCCAGTAGCGGCATAAATGACTTTCTGTATTTTTCATTGTGTGTCACAGAAAGAGCGCCAAACGTCTTGCCATGGTATCCACCATTCATTGCTATCACACCATGCTTGCCGCTGTACTTGCGTGCAAATTTCAGTGCCGCCTCGACAGATTCGGCACCGCTATTGGCAAAGAACATCTTGTTTAAAGAGGGGGGCGCCACTGATGCTATCTTTTCCATGAATCTTAATCGAGTATCATTGTATGTAGACATGTGGGCCGTGATGAGTATTTCAGCCTGCCTTTTGAGAGCATTCACCACTCTGTCGTTGCAGTGGCCAACCAGTGCAACTCCATAACCGCCCATGCAGTCTATGTATTCTTTTCCTGCAATGTCCCACACTCTCGTACCCTTACCCTTTGCAATATTGACTGGAAACCTCTGGTAAAGAGTTGCTAGATACCGGTCTTCATTGTTCATTATGGAACAATCACCGTACAATTTCTATGGGCTGCTGCAGCAGATAATGGGTTTTCAACTTGGCCAGAAGCAATGATTGCCTCTTTGACTCCCATTTCAAGTGCCTCTATAGATGCAAGCACCTTTTTGTCCATACCAGATCCTATCTTTGGCAATATCCCTTTTGCCTGATCTAGAGTCATTGAATTGACAAGTTTCTCCTTTAGTATTAGGCCATATACATCTGTCATAAAGATAACCTTGTCTGCCTTAATTCCGCCTGCCACATACGCCGCAGCCCTGTCGCCGTCCACATTGAGGAAATCAAATTCTTCGCTTAACGCAATCGGAGAAATCACAGGCACATAGCCACTGCGAACAAGGTCACTTATCAGAGCCCCGTCAACTGATATTATCTTGCCAGTATATCCACCATCTATTATCATCTTTCTTCCCTTTTCATTTATGATCAAAAGCCTCTTCTTTCTTTCTGCCTTCAATATGCCTCCGTCTATTCCCGCAACTCCCACAGCATTGATATGCTGCCGCAATAGCATCTGGACTATCGCCTTGTTCAGTTTCCCAGACATGACCATTGTATAGATCTCAGCAGTCTCTCTATCAGTATAACGGCTGCGCACACCACCTGGCGACGTAATGAACTTTTGTTCCTTTCCAAGCTTAGTTGCAGTGGCAGTGACTTCCTTGCCTCCACCATGCACAAAAATGAGCTTATACTTTTCAGCTATTGACTTTATGTCTGCAAGAGCTGAGGAATGAAGCCCCTTAACTACGCTTCCTCCTATCTTTATGACTATCATACTGGCGTCAGTGGAGTATACATCAGTCCTTCGTTTTCGCCATATCCAAACATCACGTTCATATTCTGTATTGCAGAACCAGCAGCACCCTTCATCAAGTTGTCAGAGGCAGAAAGTGCTACTATTCTCTGGTTGTACTCATCGATGTCAAAACCTACGTCGCAAAAGTTCGAGCCGACCACAAATTTCGGATCTGGAAACTTATATAAGCCCTTCTTGTCACGAATCAATCTCACAAAGGGCTCGCCCTTGTACGCGTTACGATACATTTTCCATAGCTCTAGCTCTTCCACAGGTCGCTTGAGGAACGTGTGATTAGTAGTGAGGATGCCTCTGACGATGTTGACTGCATGAGGGCTCATGCTCACCTTAATTTGCCTCTTTGCGATGAGCGAAAGCTCTTGTTCGATCTCACCAGTGTGCCTGTGTTTTGCAGGCTTGTAGGGTCTGACTACACCATAACGCATCGCATGGTGCGTCCCTGCATTTGCCTTCTGGCCAGCACCAGAGGATCCGATCTTGCTGTCTACTACAATATGATCAGTATCTATGAGATTATTTTCAATGAGTGGCGTGAGCGCTAGAAGTGAGGTTACCGCCATGCAACCTGGGCAGGACACCAGCTGTGCATTTTTAATCTCTTCCCGGTGAAGCTCCGGAACTCCGTAGACTGACTTGCTCAGCATATCAGGAAAAGGGTGTTCCCAGCTATACCACCTCACGTAGTCCTTGGGATTTTTGAGCCTAAAGTCTGCTGACAGGTCTATTACCTTCATTCCCCTGTCGTACAGGTCCTTGACTATCTTGTTTGCCTTGCCGTGGGGTACTGATGTAAATACAAGGTCACAATCGTCTGTCAGCTTTTCCATGTCCATTGGAGAGAATGTAATGTCTACAAAACCCTTCAAGTTTGGGTGAACACGATGCACGTACTCGCCGGCCTTCTGCCGCGAAGTCACCATGCTAAGTTCTATCTTTGGGTGAGCTACAAGAAGACGTAGCAGTTCGCCTCCTACATATCCGGATGCGCCAACCACTCCAACTTTCATCTATGAAATTCTCCTTTGCTAGAATGCATTTCTTTTAATTTTTCGCTTCAAAAATCCTCATTTATATTTTTTGGTCTGCTATGACCACAAGCAGGTCAATAGTGACCTATTTCGGTCACTATTTCCTTGCTAGCTTGACTGCATAGTCGATCATTTCATTTGGAATATCTACCTTTGAGACACTCGCAGCGCCACGAAACTCTACTGTATTATTTACCTCATGAACGACCAGACCATGATTCTTGTCCTCCATCATGTCTACGCCCAAGATGCCGCCTCCTACAGCTTTTGCAGCTCTTAGGGCCAGATCTTCGACCTCATTTGTTATAGGTGCAAGCTCAACCTTGCCTCCACGTGCGACATTTGTTCGCCACTCCGATTGCGAAGAATAGCGATAGACTGCAGTAACGGCTTGGTCGCCGACTACTATACAGCGGATATCGCGTGGTGGCCTATCAACCATTTCTTGAATATAATATATCCGCGAAAGTGGACTGTAATCTTCTTCCCTCATTTCAATTATCATGCTTGCAGTCTCAAGATCACGAAGAGGATATATCCCCCTTCCCCACGAGCCTACAATCGGTTTGAGGACAACTGGAAACCCTGTCTCCTTGATGCTTTCTAGCCCGGATTCTGCGCTAAATGCAAACAGCGTCTTTGGAGTTGGGATTTTGTTTTCTGAAAGCCTAATCGATGTGATAAGCTTGTTTCCACAAGTCTGCCCCACCTCAAATCTGTTTATCACTTTGAACCCCAGAAATTCAAGGCAAGCAGTAAGGTACAGACCGCGATAATAGCTCACGCTTCTCTGCAGTATTACATCTCCTAGTGGGAAATTCTTCATCTTGCTATATGTGGCAATAGTAACTGTCTTTGCATCCACTATCTTTGACTTGATGCCCTTACTCTGTGTTTTTTCATAGAGCGCCTTCTCCTCAAAGCGAACTTTGTCGCATAGGATGCTCAGCTCAACCATTACTCTCCCCAGTCTTCGCCTACTCTTTCAGCGGGCTTCAGCTCGAGGTTTTCGTCTACTTTTGAGGCGATCTCATACTCGCCACCGCAATCGGGGCAAGTTATGATCTCTCCTACCACTGCATCTTCTGGAACACTGATTTCAGCTCCGCATTCTTGGCATTCAATTTTTGATTTCATTTTCTACCTCCTCTCTGTTTTTTCTATCTACAGTTACGCCGGCAGTCAAGGAGTTCGCGATAACTGACTGCAAACCCCACAGCTCCACAAACCCCTTTGCAAGACTCTGGTCAAAGATCGAACTAGTGGCATATGTTGCCAGATTATTTCTGTATAAAGAATATTCTGACTCCCTACCAACAACCCGGAGTGATCCCTTCTCCATCTTTATCCTAACTTTTCCTGAAACACGATTTTGTGTCGCATCTATAAACTTATCCAAGTCTGCGCGCAAGGGATCCTGCCATAGGCCAGAATACGCAAGCCAGCTCCACTGACTGTCAACTATCTGTTTGAATGCAAGCTCATGCTTTGTGAGTACCATTTTTTCTAGGTCCTTGTGGGCCTCAATTATTGCCACAGCAGCTGGGGCTTCGTACACTTCTCGCGATTTAATTCCCACTACACGGTCTTCAATGTGGTCGACAATACCGACGCCATGTCCACCAGCCTTGTCGTTGACGTATTGGATAAGATCAATAAGAGTGAGATGTTTACCATCCACTCTTACCGGGATGCCCTTATCGAATTCGATTTCCATATAACTAGCCTTGTCATTCTGAAAATTGATAAATTCAAAAGCCTCGTGAGGCGGTTCAAAGTCAGCATCCTCTAACTTACCGCCCTCTAAAGCTCTTCCCCAGAGGTTGATGTCAATACTATATTTCTTTGCTTCCAAGCTTATTGGTATATTCTGCTCTTTTGCAAAGGATAATTCTAGGTCGCGTGTCAGGTTGAGGTCTCGTATTGGAGCTATGATTTTGAGATTTGGGTCAAGTGCACGCATCGTAACATCGAACCTAATCTGGTCGTTGCCTTTACCTGTGCAGCCATGGGCTACTGCAGTTGCGTTCTCCTTCTTTGCAACTTCGACTACTTTTGCAGCAATTAGCGGACGAGCGAGTGCGGTTGCAAGCGGGTACTTACCTTGATATAGGCCATTAGCCTTGATGCTTGGCACTATGTAATCGCGGGCAAACTCTTCGCGGGCATCAATGTAAACATGCTTTATTGCGCCTGTTGCTTCCGCCTTTCTTTCAATCTCCTTAAAGTCGTCGTGTTGACCACAGTCGATAGTGGCAGTTATCACATCCAGCTTGTGCAATGTCTGAAGATATCTTATGCAAACAGAAGTATCTAATCCGCCCGAGTAAGCCAATATGACTTTGCCATTATTGCCCAATTACATGCGAGTGCGTTTCAAGCACTACATTTATATTTTTTGCTCAGGAACGACCTAAATTAGGTTAATATTGACCCATGTTGGCCAGCAATCAAAAATCGATAACCGAGTCCGTTAGAGAGATGGTTAGTAGCGATCTGTCATTTCAGGATTCACTCCAGCGTGATTACTGTAATATCAGCGCTCTTGCACGTATTATTAAGCCGCAGATAGACCAGATGCTTAGTAAAGATACCAGTATAGAGAGTATCATAACCGCTCTAAAGCGGTCAAGGTATGATTATGATGTATCACAAAAGCCCATTGCATCAATACTGGCAGCCAGTAC
>CAYWRR010000092.1:6752-8126 GCA_964460425.1 uncultured Nitrososphaera sp. | reverse complement strand
CTACTCCTCTTATCATTATACTAAATTACGCACTTTCTGTGCAAGCACATGTTTTTCGCCATTATTATATGTTTTTTCAAATTCTATTTTAAAATTGTTAGATTTGAGCAATTCTATCGTAGGATCATAGGTGTCTTTACCATGTACCTCCACAAGAATCGAGATACGCGAGTTTGTAGACAATATTTCTTTGGCTCCTTTAAGTACCTCATATTCTGCTCCCTCTACATCAATTTTAATCCAATTCACTTCATTTATTCCTCTAATCTTCAGCAAATTATCTAAGGTGTCTGCTTCTACCTCAATGTATCTTCGTTCGATCTCCTTACTATATTTTGAAGCAAGATAATTTGCCATAACACTATGGTGCATTGTATATCCTAGATCCTCATCTGGCAGGTATAGTTTTAGCCTAGCCTTCTTTGAGTACACTGCCCAATTCAATGCGCTTACATTTTTCAGTTTATTTAATCTCAGGTTATGCTGCAATATTCTAAAATTATAAGGATGGGCTTCAACAGCAATTATTCTTCCAGACGCACCAACCGATTTTGAACTTGTTATCGTATATCTACCCATATGTGCGCCAATATCTACAACAGTATCACCTTCTTTGGGGCGAAATAGCCCTATTATTTCCTCTTCGTGTTTGGTCATCACTATAAAGTCCTCCTTATTGAGTGGACAATGTATGCGATAATCATGACTAGGGACATGTATCTCCAAAAGTAAAGTCTTGTCTAATCCAAGAATCTTGGTTGAGGAATACAAGAAATCTTTAAAATTGATATTTTGTTTTAGAAACATTCTGTCTCTTTTCTTTCTACCTAGGATCAGTCTTAGAAAAAATCGTGTTCCTAAGTAGGTACTCTTTAATAGACTGAATACAAATTTATCAAATATTCTGGCTCCCTTTACCTCTTTTAACCACCATTTATGGCTCCCAGCATATTCTAGATACGAAGAAGTGTAATTACTTATCATCTAAACCACCATTATTACTTTGACAAGCACCACCTTAAGAGAGTTCCCTAGTAAAGATTTGACAACTAAATTCAGACGCTCATTAGAGTTACAGAAATTTTGGTCAGTATGTAAATGATCAAATAAACATAGCTTCTTCAGAGGCTTATAATACTACCAGATAGAAAGTAAAAACAGTACTGGGCAACAGATTGCGACCTTAAGAGATGTTATACTAGTACATGATCTTGCCGATATTAACGCGTTATATGCGCATTTTGAGCAGAAGCCTAGAGCGGCCTTAGAGTGATAGATGGCATGGTAGTATAGTTTATGGTTTATAATAAAAAAGTATAGAAAGATGTTTTTATTCTTCCTCTTCTTCCTCTTCTTCCTCTACCCCTGCTGTTA
>CAYWRR010000092.1:0-6652 GCA_964460425.1 uncultured Nitrososphaera sp. | reverse complement strand
GCTCTTCTCCTTGTACATTACATGTATATGTGTATAGGCATTTAGAACCATCTTCCTCTTCTTCCTCTACCCCTGCTGTTAGCTCTTCTCCTTGTACATTACATGTATATGTGTATAGGCATTTAGAACCATCTTCTTGGTTTACTGCTATTGGCTGTTCTCGTTGGCCTCCTTCTATCTCTCTTATGGACAAATCCTTAAATTCAAATTCCGAATCGTCCACTCTAAATCCCCCTCGAGTACCTTCCTCTATTATGTCGTCGTCGGACCTATCACAATCGCTGCCTGAAACCTCCCAGTCACCATCGTCTACATACTCTGTAGCTTTCTTCCATTTGTTTTGCTTATTTCCATCATCAACCCACAGCTCTAATTTGACATCATCATCGGCTAGGTCATACGTTACCAATTTGATGCCTACCCATCTATCATCTAGATCGTCAACCACATTTTCTTCTACTGCAGTCCTGTCTGAATATCCTCCGCCGTGATGGAATAACTTTTTCTTGAAAAAGGCATCACCTTCTGCACTGAGCATCCCATAGTAACCATAAGCACCGCATCCGCCGTCATCATTGTAGCTTGGACCCTGTCTCGCTACCAAAGTAAATTGGTCATCTCCCTCTTCTAGCTTAAAGTAACCTGTTATTTCCACATTCTCCCACTCGTCATCTGGAGAATCTGCATGAATCCTTACTCCATGTTCTTCCGTGCCTGTCTCTGCATCCAATTTAAATGCACTAGGATCTTCGTTAACTTCTTCTTCTAAGTCTATGTCTTCATGTGAACTCATCAAAAAATTGTCGTCATCTTCTGGCTCTTCATTGTTTAGAAACCAGACAGGACCATCATCTGCTGTGGGATAAAGTTGTTGTATTCCGAACTTATCTGAAATTGCAAGGACCTCCTGTGTCAGCATCGTTAACGATGAGATTGATAACATTGCTACCATCCCAGCCGCCAGAAATAGGTTCTTAGAGAACTCTAGATTTCTTTCCCTTGATCGCATCGAACTCCAGGGATGTTATCACATATTTTATTTCTTGTGGAATCTTTTTCTGAACTATACAATAATTTCTTGAACTGTACAACAACACAATTTGAAAATAAATGGCGGTACAATGATAATTGATTTCAAAATTTTCCTTCCTTCGTAGTGCTTTCTGATTTTGGGTACGCAATAATAGATGATAGGATTTTTTGATAATATTGTCTGCACTTCCTTTTTTCATGTTATAACGGCTCGTACGAAGGAAGAAGCAATTTCTTTGAAGCATTCCCAGAAATGTACTTTGGAAAAAATTCGATGATCGTCCAAGAATTCGTCTACCTAACGCTAACCCATTTAAACGATACACACACTATCAACGAAGAGTAAAAGGTGGCAAAAAATGAACTATTCGATATTACTTGATGTTGTCGGCCTTGAAGAGAAGCAGCTAGACTCTGGCTTATTGCCAAATATTGCCAAGATTACCGAAAATGGGGAGGTAGCAAAACTTGAGCCTACATTTCCTGCTGTTACATCAACTGTTCAAGCCAGCATCCTATCCGGTAAGTATCCTAGAGAGCACGGAATAATATCGAATGGATTGTACGATAGAAGCACATACAATGTATCATTTTGGGAGCAATCCAGCTCACTTGTTCAGGCTCAAAGAGTATGGGACACCATCAAGCAAAAAGACGGTAAGAAAACTGCTGTGCTCTTTTGGCAAAATACGATGTATGCTAATTCAGATATTGTAGTGACTCCACGGCCAATACACCTAGACGATAAAATGGTTATGTGGTGCTATTCAAAGCCAGTAGGCTATTACGAAGAATTAAAGGAAAAATTAGGTGAATTCAACCTTGGAAGCTATTGGGGACCACTTGCATCAGCTAAGTCAAGCGAATGGATAGCAAATGCTGCTGAATATACTCTGGAAAGCAAGAGACCCAATTTTCTCTTCGTATACATTCCACATGCAGATTATTCTGCACAGCGCTTTGGTAAGGGAGCAGTCCAGGTTAGAGATGATCTAAAAAAGGCTGATGAAATAGTTGGGAGACTTGTACAAAAGGCAACCGATCTAGGAATACGAGAGGAAACGCAGTTTCTTATCACATCTGAATACGCATTTAATGATGTCAGTGGTGCGGTACCGCTTAACCTTGTGCTTCGTGACGCTGGACTACTTTCCATCCGCACTATTCAGGAAAAGGAATATCTTGATTTTGAATATAGTAAAGCATTTGCGATGGTCGACCATCAGGTGGCTCATATTTATATCAAAGACGGATATGAAAGAGAAACTAGAAAGGTCTTAGAGAATACTGACGGAGTAGCTAGGATTTTGGATACCCCTGGAAAGAAAGAGCTGGCAATAGATCATGAGCGAAGCGGCGAGCTTATCTCCATTTCTGCAAGAGACCAGTGGTTCAGCTACTACTGGTGGCATGACCAAAGCAGGGCACCAGATTTTGCTCGCAAGGTGGATATACATAGAAAGCCAGGGTATGATCCTGCAGAGTTGTTTGTCGATCAAAAGACAAAGTCTATTCCACTTGATGCCAGCTTGGTCAAAGGATCACATGGGAGGCCATTTGACCTGCTAACAGACGAAGGACTTGGATTTTATGCTTCAAGCAAAAGGCATGGTATTATATCCAAGTCCGGGTCAGCAAGATGCGTAGACATTATGAAATGCCTTGTTGATGAGCAATGAAATACGCTATGACACTTGCCTCATTTAGAAAGATAGAGTCGATTGAGGATACATTGGTTACCCTAGCAAAGCAGGGTTATGATGCAATAGAAATGTTCGGTGAGCCTGATGAGGTTGATGCAAAGAAATTGGTTGATGCACTAAAATCCTACGGCTTGTCTGTTTGTGGCATAACTGGTATGTGGGGCTCTATCAGTAGCAATGGTCGGAAGCGCAGACTTTTGAGCAGTGACCCTAGGCTAGTACAAGCTTCAGAACAATATGTCATTGATTGCCTTAAGCTGTGCAACATTTTGGGAGGTCATGAGATGAATGTTTGCCTTTTTGCTGATGACATACAGGAGGGAGTTGACGGGACCCACAGGATAATTTCTGCAAATGAAAAGGAGCTTTATGCAGCAAAAGCAATACCAATAATGAAGCACCTATGCCGAAAGGCCGCAGACTACGGCACCCATCTAGTGCTTGAGCCTCTCAATCGCTACAGTACCCCATATTGTGCGACTGCGGAGGATGCAATTGCAATAGCACAACAGGTTGACTCACTAGGCTTATTACTTGACACCTTCCATATGAACATTGAAGAAGACTTGTTTAAAGACGCTATACAAAGCTCCCGCAAGTTTTTGCAGCACATGCACTTTGCTGATAACAATAGAAAAATGCCCGGGTTTGCTCATATTGATTTTTCTACAATTGTAAAAACCCTAAATGAAATTGGTTACGACGACTATATCAGCTTTGAACCTAACATTGCTGATAAGAATTATATGCATGCAACTAAATATGGACTTGACTTAGTTAAGAGAATGGTAGGAAGTACAAGACAGGTAACATCAGCATAGCCCGCAGCTCTTTCTTACGAGTTGCATAGTATGCCGCAGAATACTATGTGTTTTTATAGCTGGCTACAATTTGACGTTCGTCAAGGAGAAAATAACCGCATCAAGCTACTGTAGTGAAAGAGAAGCATGCATTCACCACTTTTCATCCTGTACATGTCAAACTTGCATGTTCAAGGCGCATGGTAAGACTGCCAAATTTGGCACTACAGTATCAAATTTCTTTTTACATGCTTATACTAGCGTACTCAATCTTGACAGATATCTTTCACATAAGGTTATTATTACATACTCATCAGCTTTTTTAGAGCGCTAGCTCTTGTTTGCACGTATATCTTGGTAACGTCTGTTGGTGCTACTTTTTTAGCTATAGACCCATTTGTCAGGTATTTGCCCTCTTTCTTATCATCAAGCTCAATTGTAGAACTGCAGGGAATGGTGAATATGCATATGCCATAGAAAAGAAAGATCAGAACATGAGTTTGACCAGCTTTTGTTTGATTTGTGTATTTCGCAGATTGATAAAAAATGTGAGCAACTTGTCCTTTCTCATTTCTTCTTGCTAGGACTTGTACCAGATTTTGAAACCTGCGGCCTTATCATTATCTTTTTGCATGACAAAAGTGATGCTTCTCGCTACGGATGGGAAAGCACTAAGATTGAGTTTGAACAGCTTCCAGTCGTTAGTAGTATCTGCTTGATCTGGGTCAAAAAGTAGCAGGACGTTTCGAGCTTTTGTTTTGTGTAGGGTTCTGCAAGAACCATTATGTTAGATAAATTCCTGATATTTAGGTCTTGTACCTTGCAGGTCCTAAATCATAAGATCTCACTATATCCTTCAAGCATCAAAGGAATTTGCTGACATTAGAAGCATAGATCTAGTGACATGACTCTATGCAGCGCTATACAGAAAGTCCCAGTATGCATATATTCTTTTATCCGTCAGACAATCCGTTGACCCGGTTTTCGATCTCATCTTTTTTTGACTTCATATGCTCCCTAGGCGACTCAACTGTGTCAAAAGACTGACTATATTCCTTGCATCTCAATGGTTCGCTTGAAGGTACTCAGTATCATGCACGACAAGATTTAAAAACTCCACTTCTTAATGTACAGACTATTTTTTACTATCTCATCTACAAATATTATCTAGAGTAAATAGAGACGTCACAGCAATCTATAATATGTCAGCCCTAGAGAGCATCATCTATATGATTGGCAGCTCTTAAATCTTGATGTATTACAGTATCAGCGTTGCCTCAGCAATTCTTCCTCCAAGGAGGTACAGAAATAGCACTAATCGTTGCTTCAGTGATAATTGGTCTGCTAGTACTGTGGATAATTGTTTCAATACCTGTATGGATAGCGGCCAAGATCCTCACAAGCGGAAGAGTTAAGTTTAGCCGGGCAATGCTGGTGACGGCTCTTGGTCCCATAATATACGCTATAGTGTTTTTCATATTTGCTGCCCTACTTACAGTGATAGTTGGAGATCCTACAGTGCCCACTATAATAGGGTTCATTGTGGCCTTCATTGCTTGGATAGGTGTATTCAAAAAGGGATTTGATACTGGATGGCTCAGAGCATTTGGCATAGCTATCCTTGCTATCATAGTGTTTGCAGTGATTGGATTAATAATCAGCCTGTTAATACAGTTAATAGTTCCTGAAGCTCCACCAATAACGCCAATACCACCGATGCCGCTCCAGCAGGTCTAGACCTACATGCGGTGATTGAATTCTCGTTCAGCCCAGTCTACAAGAGCTAGCAGATCCTTGGCCACATAGTCTGAACTCTCTTCTGCAACTGGCTGCAGCTGTTGCGTTGTGACTGCCGTAATGCGGAGCTCGCCTTTGATCTTCCCCTTCATGTCCTTAGCGGTGGATGATAGGAATCGAAGTGAGCCTTCTCCGGAAGAAAATATACATACAAGCATCAGGCCATGCTTGTCACCCCACAACCGTAACAAATAGCGCTGAAAGTCGATATCAAAGAAAGGGTCAATTTGTTCGCCGACATCGCCAATATAAGAGGAATCCCATCCACTAGCCAACAATGCCACAGCTGCGCCTTTAGATATGTGGACTCTATCTTCGGAACCAGCCACGCATACGGCATGAGCGTTTGCCTTTTGCTCTCTAGGCCTGATGTTGAACTTGATCAAATCAATGAGTTCCATCATCAGGTTCAACAAAAAAGACCGGTCCGTCTTACTCAATCTCCCTCTACTGTACAACTCGCCTATAGTGTTAACTGCAGGTAATACGACATCTGTCATCACTCGTACTTGGTCAACATCGGAGTTCATGATGCTCAGTAAGATTCTCCGGGCATGGTCTTCGTCATGAGCCAGAATTGAGGT
The DNA here is from genome assembly GCA_964460425.1 of uncultured Nitrososphaera sp. Classification (GTDB taxonomy): domain Archaea; phylum Thermoproteota; class Nitrososphaeria; order Nitrososphaerales; family Nitrososphaeraceae; genus Nitrososphaera. The sequence goes on along the minus strand of CAYWRR010000092.1, from coordinate 736 downwards.
TATCAGCTTTTGCTGAACTTGAATATAGTTGATCGGGAATTCGATATCCCCAACTCCAATTTGTGCAAACCATATGTTTACATTACCTATTTTTTTCTTTTTGAGAAGACCCATTGCATGCATGACATCAAGATATTTCGTAATTGTCATCCTGTTGACCCCAATTCGATCCGCGAGTTCTACACCTGATAGTCCTGTGCCTCCAGCGCTTTCCAAGACATCAATTATCTTGCGCTTGATCTCATCAAGTGTATAGCGCCGGTACATAAGTTATCTGATAGTATGCAAAATAAAACTCTTTTTACCGGTGCTTTTTCTTTGCCATTTTCCTTGAATTTGATATCAAATCGGTAAGTGCATTGAAGGCTCTTCCAACCTGCTCCATCTTTACAAGTACTATGGTGTCAGTGTAACAACTGACAGTATCCTCAATGTTTATGTGTCTTCTAGCAAGCTGGTTATAGAAAGCTATAGCACAACCTGGAGTCTTGATAATATCTTCTGGACTGTGTACAATAATAGCTGCTAGGCCGTTTTCAATCTCCAGAATATCGTCATAGGCAAACATCACTTTGACATCTTCAAGCAAAAGATCGTCAAAGACAAGTGTAATTGACATTATGCTTTCTGATACGCTGATAAAATTGCCGACACTCTGGATCATTGCTTTAGCAACCTTTTCGATCGTCTTCTTGCTCTTCTTAGCTGAGACCTTTGCTACATCTGTGTTGACTGT
>CAYWRR010000091.1:0-8358 GCA_964460425.1 uncultured Nitrososphaera sp. | reverse complement strand
TGTTTTGCAAGATCTCTGATCTTCTTTATATCACCTTTAACCATAACCGTTTCAAGGCAATTATCGTTTTCAAGATGCACGTGAGTGGATGCACTGATAATATCTGCATATTTGTGTTGAACCTGAGTTGATCTTTTATCTTGATTATAGATATGATTATCATACATCATTATTATTGCTCCAGCCCCTTCATCACTGTCATGGGTCTTCCATGAATAATCGTCTATTAAAGAATGGATCGCAGTTTGTAGAGCCTTAGACCTATCAGTATATCCAGCTCTAATCATACTCTCATCAAACTTTGTTAATAAATCAGATGGTAGTGATATGCTAATCCTTGTTAGCGGAGTTTTCTTCTTAAAGTATGGATTGGTGGATTGGTATCTAGGCAAATGTATTTCCTTGAGTGTTCTTATTTATAATAATTTCTTGGTAGTATGCGACTCTGGTACCTTTTCGGTAAGCTACAGCTGACCAAATCACTGGAATACATAATAAATTTAATACGGTCTCATGTATCTATAAAGTTAATACAGCAGCCCTTTCAATAAATAAACGATAAAGTCAGGTTTTCTTCAAATGCTCATGTTTGTGTTCACTAACATGAATATGTGGATGTGAGTGTGTTAATATTCCATGCGTGTGTGTTTGATATAGTTTACGAAGATATGCATACAGACTACAAACGCCAAAGGCCGCTGCTCCATAAAGAACAATGGTGGAACCTGATGCGGAATCAAAAAAGTAACTAGAATACATACCTAGAAACGAGACAGTCACTCCTATCATAGTAGAAGATATGATCATCTTGGAAAAGTTATTTGTAATCATCCTGGCTGAAATTGCAGGTGCTACAAGAGCAGCAGCAAGTAGTGTGACACCAATGCTGCTCATTGATGCTATTACGACAGTTGTGAGAATTAGAGAGAATATGATCTCCACTGTATTTGTGCTTACGCCGTAAACTCCTGCTGTCTCCTTGTCAAAGAGAGTAAATAACAATCTCTTTTGGAAAAAAAATATGAACGCTGCAGTTACTATGGTTACAAATACTATAATTAGAAGATCCTGATCGGTTACGCCTAAAATGTTGCCGAACAATAATGCTTCAAAGTTTCTGGTATAAATTCTTGTTGAGCTAACTAGAAAAATACCTATTGCAAACCCTGCTGTTGTTACAACTCCTATTGCAGCATCTGCCTTAACCCTGCTTCTACGTGTTATTTCATTTATAAGAAAAGCTGAAACAAAGCCCCAAATTGCGGCTCCAATGTAAAAGTTAAAACCAGCAATATAACTTACTACTGCACCACCAAATACAGCATGTGACATCCCATGACCGATGTAACTCATTCCGCGAAGAATAATATATACTCCTAATAATCCACAAACACCACCTACTAAAACGGAGACTAAGATGGCTCTTGTAAAAAATTCATACTGAAAAGGCTGTAAAAGAATAGTGAGATCTAAAACCACGCTTCTAGGATCACTTTTTTGCTGTGTTTATTATAATTATTATTTACCAATCCTATCACTACCACTACTATCACTACTCTCAGTACTATCACTACTATCACTACTATCACTACTATCGACATACTCATCGTTATCTCCATTGTTCTCTGCCAGACCATATGTTTTCAATAGATTTGCATCAGTCAATACATCTGAAGGCCTCCCTTCTGCTATTATTTTCTTGTTCATACAAACAACCCATGGAAGCCTTCTTGCAATTCCGGTCAAATCATGTGTTGCCATAATTATAGTCAGTCCTGCCTGACTCAGAGATGTCAATACCTTCAGGATTTTTTCCCTTGTATTATGATCGACTCCAGACGTGGGCTCGTCTAGTACTAGAATACCTGGTTTTCTAACCAATGCTCTTCCCAAAAAGACTCTTTGCTGTTCTCCCCCAGAGAGTTCGCGTATCTGCCTCTTTCCAAACTCATGACTGCTGATGCCAAGGCTGTCCAGAACATGATCAATTTCTATAATGATATTCTTTGGAAGAAATGGTGTAATGCCAGACTTGTCCCACATACCCATACCAACTACCTCCTTGACTGTAACTGGAAAATTCCAGTCAACAGTTTCTACCTGTGGTACATATCCTACCACGAGATGCTTAATATTATTCCCATCAGATTCAAGATAATCCATACTATCTGATATATGATGATGGCTTTTGGAGATACTGTACAGTACCGATCCTGTCCATGGTTTGTAGATACCTGCGATTATCTTGATGAGCGTTGATTTGCCTGACCCGCTTGGGCCTAGAAGACCCAAAAATCTTCCTTTAGGAATTTGCAGACTCACATTTTCGATAACAGGTTTATGAGACATGTATCCATAAGATATATTTTTTAAAAAGAGATCAGGAATTGTATCGGAGTTAATCTCCTCGTTGATACTGCAGCTGCTCATATATTCTTCACTACCATTGAATTTTCTCTTTGTCTTGGTATTCCTTTTCCACAAGAAAGATGAAATAGAAAACTGCATCGCGCCGTCTCAATTAATGGGATATGTGTCCCTTGGATCAATACCTTGAAGTGAAGTCACGTTTCCGCCTAATGGAATCAGCATACTTTCCATGTTTTCTAGCATCATTCCGACATAGGTGTGATTTGGATCACCAGGACTGCCTGGTAAATCGTCATCACTCAGGGTTTCAACTATCTTTACATTACCTTCCTTAGCTATTTGTTCAACTATTTCTGTTGGGAACACTTCTGAAGCAAATATTGCAGGAACTTTCTCAGATTTTATTTGATCTATTATTCTTGCAACTTCTTGTGGTGTAGGCTCACCAAAATCAGATGGCTGAACAGCACCTATAACGGTCATATTGTAACGGGGCGCGAAATAGCCCCATGAATCATGATAAGTAAGCAACTTCCTATTTTGTGGTGAAACCGTTAGAACTGCTTCCATTATTTTTTCATCTAAGTTCTTTAACAGAGATATGTAGCGGTCTGTGTTGTTCGAATAATACTGGGCATTCTGAGGATCCATTTTTGCTAACTTATCCCTTGTAAGATTGGCAAACTTCATTGCATACGCCACATTTAACCACAAGTGTGGATTAGGATCACCTTTCTCTTTAGGAAAACTAAAATCAAATACCCATTGTTCAGGCGTTATTGTATTATCTCCTAACTTCAAAATCTCCAGTTGCGGATTTTCATTACGAGCTTCCTCAGCGACATCCTCTATATTTGTTTCAAGACCAAGTCCATCGATGATTATAATGTCTGCATTATTGACTTTGATAACATCTGAGGGTACAAGCTCAAACGTGTGTGAATTGACACCCTCCGGTACTAATCCTGTCAATTCTATTCTGTTGCCACCCACATTTTTTATTATGCTAGTTATAGGTGAAACAGAGGTTACAACATTAAGCTTCCCAGTGGCATTTGCCACTGAGATGTTTGACAGTAATATTACAACTGGACCTGTTATGATAAAAGTCAGTACAATATGGGCCATTCTCTGAACTGACAACTAAATTAATAGCTGTAGACGTGGTATTAAAAGTTTTAATTATCGTCTCATTGGATATTACATTCTAAGCGTTTAATAATACTTAGGCGAACAGTATTATAGTTGCTTTTCCGTTGGTATGAAGGTTTTCTATGAAGATTAAGCAGAAAAAACAACACACTTCATTCGAAGGTGATATGGATGACAAAATAAAGAGAATCCAGCTAGACGGTTAAAAGTTCTACCGTGTGTCAGCCTGAAAAGTTTTAGTGGAGTCGGATCGCCTACTTAAGGTTGTTATTCTCCATTTGGAAGATATGTTCCGGCTTCTGGCTGGGAGCCACTACATTTTGGTATCCTTAGACATGCGGTAAACGTATTAGTAGCGCCTCCAGTCAGCATAACTAGCGCTATTATGATCCTTAGATATTGAATCACTTTAACCTAAACCGTATTCACATTTTCACAATCGCTTGATATTGTATCTCCTTCATTGGGATTGTAATCCAGTACCGTGTCTACTCCACCCCCACACACAAACTCATCAGCACCTGGTCCGCCTTTTAGAATATCATTTCCTTGTAGGATATCAATTCCTCTTAGAACAATATTTGATGCCTCACCATACAGTTTATCATCTCCATCTTCACCTGAGAGAATATCATCTCCACCACCTCCAACTAGGACGTCATTACGTCCTCCACCATCAATCTTATCATCTTCTTCGTTTCCTTGAAGTAAATCATCACCGGCATTTCCAAGTATCTTGTCATCACCTTCATTTCCTTGAATAATGTCATCACCGCCCTCACCTGATAAAACATCATTATCTTGTAACCCTATTATGGTTTCACTATTATCTGTGCCTTCGCATATATCAGCAAATATGGTTCCTACTATTACCCTCCCTTGGATATTTTTTTCTTGGACTGTACATGTACGCAAATCGCCAAGTTGCTGAAAGTTTAGGTCATTATCATCGTCTGCCACTGTGTTTGATATGCTCGGATAGGCTGTAAGTACAATCACTAACAAAAATGATAATCCTAGGGAAATAACAACTGACGTCACAGTTATTCGTCCCCTGAAAAGCATATACGATCTATCTATGCATAAGTTTAGGCTGTTAATAAAAAATTTGAAAGATATATACTCGTGTTTTACAAGCTTAATTTTAAAATAAAGTAAACTACGATGTACTCTGCTGTCTGCTGTATTCTATCCCGATGAGTCTACCATGTTTGAATAATTCACTTACACAATCCTTGCGTGTGCATATCCTACCTTCATCGCAGCAGTCAAAAATATAACCTGCTTACTTAGCACAACTAACGTTATTGTAGAATATTTCTTGCGCTATACTATTTTAGTTTTGGTTGGATAGTAATTGCTCAGCTTGATCTAGCATTTCGTTTATTTGGTCCACCGTGTCTTGTACCTGTTGTGGTTCTGCCTGTTCTTCAATTAATCTGCTTAGATCTTCCCTAAGTATTATTTCTGTTTCTTCCATCAGCTGCTCGTCTTCTTCCGCCAACGGAGCTTCGAGAAATTCAAAGTTGTCTATATATGCAACATCAGCTAGGTCAGCTGCCCCTGAGTAGTTTTGGTTGCTGTATTCAACTATGGACTGATTTAGTAGATTACGAACGTTAGCGATTAGCTCTTTAGGATCCCGTTGAGACTCCCCCTGTTCCTCAGTACTAGCTAGTGCAACCCAATTGACATTCATTGATAGGAATATACTACTAGATACCAAAATTGTGGCTATTCTTATATAGGATCTGGTTTTGCTTTGATTCATGCTCTTAGAATTATTTATCTTGATATTTATATTAATTGGGCATTCTCAATTGTGAGAATGAGTTAATCTCAAAGATAAGGTTAATAGAATAGAATAGATATAGCCATCCAATCTGATTATATATACAAACTAGTGTTCCTACTAGAAGTAACTATTTTTTTGCAACACAGTTTACTTCTGCTTCAACCCTATCGATATAGAGTTCCTATCTCTCTTCTTTGGCGGTATCTTTTTGCTGCATAAAATTTCCCCCCCCCAAGATTATTATACAAAATCCATTACATGCCCCATTTTTGAGTTCATTGATGTGATGTCAGTCCCATGCTTCGAGACTTTCTGGAACATCATAAAGGTGGATAGACGAGAACCCAATATTGTGATCTCGCAAGTTACCCACTATTAATAATATTAATCTAACGAAGTTTCTCTTCTTTTCTTTTCTCTATATCTGCCATGGATTTTCTTGAGGCTTCTATTGCTTTTCTCTTTCTAGGATGTATTACTAGTATGTAAAGCGACCCGACTATATAGACTGACAACAATGCTACCTGAGCAACAACTGTTTCTAATGTTGGATGGATACCAGTCATTGTTGCAAGGTTGATGTCTAGTCTTGGAATAACACCTATAAGATGAGTAGTGGGTATATATCCGGCCTCTTGAAATTCTCTGATAGCATTGCCCATAAACGCTATTGACATATATGCTCCAATAGCCATCGTCAGTCCAAACAACACTCTGAGCGGTAATTTTTTACCTAACTTCCTAACTATCAACGCCACTCCTATTATTGCAGCTAACCCCAGTATCATACCAGCTATAACATACCATTCCATGTACTTGGCAAATGATAGTATTGCTTGATAAAAAAGAACAGTTTCAAATCCCTCTCTATATAATGTGAAGAAGGAAAGCATAACAAATACTATCACGCTTCCTGTCACTGTTGCTTTCCAAACCTTGGCTTTTACAAATTCAATCCATTTCTTTGTTTCAATCTTGTTTAGAACCCAGAAACTGACCCAAAACAATACAGCAACTGCAGATAAACTTGCGATTGCTTCAATCAATTCTCTGCTTGCACCTGATATTTCAATAATATATTGAGCTATAAACCATGTTACGGCAGTAGCCGCGACAGCTATGATTATTCCATAATAAATATGCTTTTTGAACCGTTCGTTTCTTGAAGCTTCAAGATATGTAATTATTGCCCCAATAATTAGTGCAGATTCTAAACCTTCCCTAAATATTATAGAAAAAGAAGTAGAAAATGCAATGCTAGGAGCTATTATACCTGTTCCAGATACTAAACGTTCAGATTCATCCAACCCTTTCTTAATTTCTGATACCTTTTTTAGTACCTCATCATATGCTGCGTTGCTTTGTATCAGGTTTCGAAGCTGAGCAAATTTTATTTCCATATCTAAAGTAAAATCTGGATCAATAGGCCTTAATGGAATCTCCACATTTTCATAACTATCTAAATAGGCAGAACGTGAGGTTGTCAATGCCTCCTGAGTCTCTCCTTGTTTGTATAAGTTTAAGGACTCATCAAGCTTTATTCTAATCTGATCGATATCGCTTCTGACTGCAGCCTTGGCTGGATCTTCAGCTTCACCCATTTGTCTTCTTTCTCCAGTATATGTTCCAAAACCCTGACTCAACCCCTCAATATCAGCAAAGCCAACGCTCGATTGTGTTATACTAGCAGCAGATTGATTTCTTTGACTCCGGGTCGCAAGAGAAGGATCACTATCCAGTAATTCTTCGGCCTCAGAAAGTTTGACTAGTATACTATCTACAAAGTTCTCTATTACTGCTGGCTGTTGTTGTTCCTTTAACAGATCCCTTAGCTCTTCTCTCATGTCCACTTCAACATCCTGCATTAAAGAGGCATTCTTCCTTTCAATCGGCGCTTCTAGGTACTCATAATTATCTAAATATGCAGTCATGGCAGCTTTATCTGCATTCTTGTAGTCTCCATTCTGCTTAACTTCAGTGATGACTTCTAAAAGCAAATTTCTTATAGTTGTAAAATACTGGGAATGTTCACTCGCTGTTGGCATCACGCCTTCATTATCTGAGCTTACCGAAAGATACTCTGCCAGGTCTCTTTCTATTGCGTCAACTACCTGCGAAACTGTCTTCACACTTGCACGTTCTGCAATAGAGTTTTCCAGCTGACTAAAAAATAAGTTTATTTCTTGTCTTCTTCTTTCATCTAAAGAGCCAGCTATTTTTTCATAGTATGATTTAGATATATTTACTAGACCCTGAGCATTCTCATAGTCAACTTTACTAAACTGTTGATTTGTAGTTGTTGCATTGGAAAGTTGATAATATTGCTCTGCATCTCTTAGTAGGAAGACGATGGTATTTGCTATAAAAGTCTTGTTCGAAGATGCATATTGCCCTACGGTCTGGTTTGAAATATTTTCTAAAAGTTGCTCAATTGCTGACAAATCACTTTGTAATTCTCCACGTTGCCCTTCGCTATCTTGAGATCTCATGTTAATTGGTATATCTGTTAGTAAGGCCTCGAGCTGAGACGAAGCCTGTGAATTAACAGCATTTAGCTGATCCTTAATTGATGGAAAGATTACTGAGTGCGGGATATAAGAATGGGCAAATGCCATATCGCTATCCCCAGAAGCTAAACTCTTTTCGGCTAACAAAATCTGGTTTCGAATTCTTTCTAGGTTAACCATTACAACAAGTGAATTCTCATCACTTCGTAAAGCTGAGGATGAGTTTGTTTGTGCATAAACTCCAATATTCGAATACAAAGTCAATACTATAACTAAAAAACTGAAAAGTACCGTGGCTATGAAAGGTATTTTTCTTACGTCTAATATATTTGATCTCATAAATCTCATTCACCTCAGGAATTACTGTAATTTACAATATATCTTTCCAGATCGCACTAGTATTAGTCTAGCATATCGAAGCATGTAGGCATATTTAAAAATACATCTGATTCTATAGGCTGAGAATCATAGAGTGGCAGGAGAGTAATAGCTATTATGCTTGTTATGCTCACAATGAGCTTAGACTTGAATAAA
>CAYWRR010000090.1:390-8397 GCA_964460425.1 uncultured Nitrososphaera sp. | reverse complement strand
CTATATGCTTAGGAGACCGAGTATATAAGTAGAGATAGTTGAGTTGGTGGAGGATCTCTCCCAGATGAACGACAGTCTTTTGAAATATCGGGCCTTTGAGATAACTTCAGTACATGAAGTTACCTCAAATATAATCGCAGACCTACTGTACTGAGACGCCTACCTTGCTGATGTCTCCTTTTTGATCTGTCATAATTCTGAACATAAATAGGGCAAATGCTACAGATGCAGCAGAGATTAAAACTGCTGTAAGAAAAATCAAGTTATACGACTCTGGGGATGGAAATGAAGAAGTGGAAGGAATTTCTGTGTCGGTTTGCAAGATCACTTGCTCTGATTCCATGTATGTACCTGCAATCACAGGACCAATCGATGCTCCTATGAGGTAGATGAGAAGCGTCATTCCCAATGATATGCCATTAAATTGTTTTGGAGTTGATGCCAAGACCACGTTCATTGAACCCACCTGCATGAATGCTAATCCTACAGCAACAACCACAAGAATCACAGCTATCAAAACTTGGCTTGAGTGCATCATAAATAGGAGGAAAAAGCCGATTGTGGTGATTATAGTTCCTATTATCGTGGGCCTCAAATTCCCAATTCTTGATATTATAAAACCAGAAACAATAGCGAAAATCAGAGATACTATCATATAGGGAAGCTGAATATTTGCAACACTTACAGCATCTCCACCAAATCCTACGGGTTCAGGGTTTCGTATCAAGATCGGGATGCTCTGATATACTACCATTAGTGCTGTAATGCCAACAACCATGTTAATGATATTTGCAGAAAGTATAACTCTATTTGTCAACAACTTGAAATCAATTAATGGAGATGATGTTCTTCTCTCAACAAATACAAATAGTATTAAAGACGTTATAGACACGGCCGAAGATGAGATAATTCCTACGAAATTGTTTGATGAGCCAGCTTTTTCTAGGAATTGAAGCAGAACCAGAAAAGATATTATTGTAATTGATAGTAATGCTGCTCCCTTTATATCTATAGAATGACGTAATGAATTATCATGCCCTTTAATCACCTGACCACCTAGCTCGCGACCTCCTACACTAGTATTCTCTGATAGGAGTATGTCTTTTCTTACATGAATAAACCTACAACAAAATTCCGAATTTTTGTCAGAAACAGTATGCCGCTCTCCATTTTCTGTCACCCTGATATATTTCTTGATTATCACAAAAAGAGAAATAGCAATAGGTAAAATAAGTAAAAATGTCGCACGCCATCCAAAATTTTCGATAACAGTTGCACCTACTACTAGACCTATCACTGCACCAGCAGATAACATCGAACTAAATATCCCTTGAGCTACGGATAGTTTCTCTGGTACAAATTTGTCTCTTATAATGCTAAAGGCTATAGGAAAAATCGAAATCCCTATACCCTGTATTGCTCGAGCAATAATCATTAATAATATGTTGGTAGAAAATGCTCCCAGGAGGAGTCCTAAACTATAGGCTGCTAATATTATTAGTAGAACTCTCTTCTTACCGTAAATATCTGCCAACTTGCCAGCGATCGGAGTCATGACTGCGCCCATGACTAGAAATACAGCCAGTATCCACGATGATATCTCATACGATATATCAAAATCTTCAATGAAATCAGGAATAGCTGGCAGTATCATAGTCTCCGCAAACATAGCGATCATACCCAGGCAGCTCAATATTGCCAGTATTACCCAAGGAGAAGAGGAAAAGGCTAGGGTACTTACTTGTCTTCTCACGGAAATAGATGCTAATCTTTTCTCATATTATGATATCTATTACGGATTTAGATTCAGATACACCTTTAGGATAAGGTAAATGAATGAACAAGCTACGCTTATCCAACCGTTAATAAAGAACATAAATAATAACATAAAGCATGAAGCCGGTCTTACTCACTGTGGATGACGATCCGCAAGTAGTTCGAGCTATCGAGCGTGACTTAAGACATAAGTATGGTGATCGTTTTCGTGTTCTTAAAACAGATTCTGGTCAAAAGGCTCTTGAATTAGTAAAACAATTAAAATTACAAAATGATACCTTAGCATTATTCCTAGTCGATCAAAGAATGCCGCAGATGTCTGGAGTAGCTTTTATAGAACAAGCCATGACCATCTTTCCAGAAGCTAAACGTGTGTTGCTCACAGCTTATGCAGACACCGAGGCTGCTATAAGATCGATCAATAAGGCTAAGATTGACTATTACCTGATGAAACCATGGGACCCACCAGAAGAACGCCTTTACCCAATACTCGATGATTTATTAGATGACTGGTGGGCTTCATTCAAACCCCCGTTTGAAGGTATCAGGATTATAGGACTAAGATGGTCACCAAAATCTTATGAGGTTAAGTATTTCCTAGCCAGAAATGGTATCCCTTACCAATGGCTTGATGTAGAGGCTAATGAAGAAGCCCACCAATTGATATCTTATCTTAGATCGACTGGCGCTGCTTCATCAGTTTCCACCACATCAACTTCTGGCAGATCATATTCCGTTCTTGATCATAGTCAAACTGACGATAAAAGCAATGCATCTTCTACCATCCCATCCTATTCATCGTCTCTGAATCTACCGCTAGTAATTTTTCCTGATGGTTCATATTTAGAGGAACCATCTGAATCAGAGCTTGCAGAGAAAATTGGTCTAAAGACGCATGCGCAGATGCCTTTCTACGATTTAATAATAGTAGGTGGAGGTCCATCAGGCCTAGCAGCTGCGGTATACGGAGCCTCAGAGGGCCTAAGCACGTTACTGATCGAAAGGCAAGCCCCAGGTGGGCAGGCAGGTATGAGCTCTAATATCGAAAATTACCTTGGCTTTCCCTCTGGTTTGAGTGGCAGTAACCTAGCAAGACGGGCAGTTGTTCAGGCAGTCCGATTCGGCACTGAGATTTTAACTCCACAGGAGGTTGTCAGCTTACGAGTTGACGGTCCATACAGAATTGTTAGATTAAAAGATGGAACAGAAATCAGCTGTCATGCCCTGCTTATTGCTTCTGGAGTAACATATCGCGAGTTGAAAGATGTGAAGGGAATAGAGAGACTTACTGGGTCTGGTGTATACTATGGAGCTTCTATCGCAGAAGCCATATCCTGTAAGGGAGAAGATGTCTTTATGGTTGGAGGAGCCAATTCAGCTGGTCAATCCGCGATTCATTTTTCTAAATATGCAAAGACAGTAACGCTGGTAGCACGTGGAGATTCTTTGAGCAAAAGTATGTCTCAGTATCTCATACACCAAATAGATGAGACAGAGAATATTCATGTTATGTTAAATTCAAGAGTTAGCGAGGTTAAAGGTGAAAAAAGGCTTGAATCTATTACCATAACAAATAATCTGACAGGACAGGTGGATTCTTTTCCCGCTTCGGGGCTCTATATATTTATTGGTGCAGTACCGCGTACTGATATGTTCGCTGGATTAATAGAACGGGATAGTAATGGTTTTATTTTAACTGGTCAGGATTTGATGCGAAATGAGAATAAACATCCTAGAGGCTGGACGCTAGATCGTCAGCCGTTCTTACTTGAAACAAATATTCCCGGGATATTTGCTGCTGGAGATGTACGCCATGGTTCTATGAAAAGAGTTGCTTCTAGCGTAGGGGAGGGATCTATGGCCGTTCAATTAATACATCAGTATTTGAAGAGGGTATGAAATAAGATGTCTGTGTCAAATAGCAATGTTAATAATAGCAGAAACAGAGATCAGGAATTGGAGGATAAACACGGTGATTTGACTATTAATAATAAAAATGAAAGCATAACTCATGATAGCGAGGCATTTCTTCATAAGATACGGCTATTTTCTGGCCTAACCGACAATGAATTAAGTTCTATAGAAAAGGGAAAGGAGGTTTGGTTTGAAGCAGGTGAAAAAATACTTTCAGAAGGAGAACATGATACTTTTTTCGTGGTCGTGGATGGAAAGGTCGAGATCATACTTAGAGACGGATCTAAGGAGGCTGTGCTTTCCAGCTACGATACAGGAGACCATTTCGGAGAACTTCCTATCATTCTTGGGTGGGGGGATCATAAATGCGCTGCCTATGCTGCAAAGAAAAGCCATCTGATAAAGTGGGATCAAGAAGAATTCTGGCGAATGATATATCGTTCTCCTTCGCTGACCAAACAGATCTTGAATTCTATGGCTAAGCTCCTTAAAACGTTAGAAACGGTGTTGCAGCATAATCAAAAACTTATAGCACTTGGCGGTTTGGCTGCAGGCCTTGCTCATGAGTTGAATAATCCTGCAGCAGCGGCCAATAGGTCTGTAACACAACTATCTGACTCTATCATGGAATGGAGGTCACTTATTCATAAGTTAAATGAACAGTATGGTATGACTGCTCCACAATGGTTGTATCTTAGTGGGCTAAGAGACGATACTAAATTAGATCTAGGATCAGTAGACCATTATTCTACCACGAATAAAAATTCTGCCAAGAACGTGCTACATGCTACTAATACAGACGACCCCATAGCACAAAGTAAACAGGAAGACCAGATCATAGAGTGGCTTGGATTACATGGTATAAATGATGGATGGAAGCTTGCACCAGATTTAGTCAATATTGGAATAGATATAGATAAGTTAAACGAGATAGCCAATTATTTTGCCATACATCCACGTTCACCAGATACAGTTACTGCTACTAATACCAATATTACAAACCAAAATCTTTTACTTGAAGATATTTTAACATGGCTTAATGCCACAACAAGAGTCGATCGTTTGCTTTATGAGATTAAGAGTAGCACAACACGAATTAGTGACCTGATATCTGCAGTAAAATCGTATTCATATATGGATCAGGCTCCTTTGCAGGACGTCGATGTTCATGACGGCATAGAAAGTACATTAATTATGCTTCAACATAGACTAAAAAAAGCAGATATAACAATAATTCGAGAGTATGATTCTAATTTGCCTCATATCAATGCTATTGGAAACGAACTAAACCAAGTATGGACGAATCTTATAGATAATGCTATTGATGCGATAGGAAAGCAGGGCACTATTTTAATTCGTACCAGAAATGAAGGCAATAGCAATATACTTGTAGAGATAGTGGATAGTGGGAAACAGGGCATTCCAAAAGATAAACAACCACGCATCTTTGAGCCATTCTTTACAACCAAAGAACTGGGTAAAGGTACTGGTCTTGGACTGAGTATAAGCCACAGGATTATTGAGGAAACTCACAAAGGAAGTCTTAGTTTTAATTCTAGGCCTGGAGAAACTAGCTTTCAGGTTCGTCTTCCTATCATTTACAAGGGAATTGAACAAAGGTACTGGTCTTGGATCAAGCCATAAGACTATCGTATCTAGACTTATTTTCCTTTAGAAACTAAAACAAGAGGGAGAGTAGATGCAATTCTAGCCAAGGCAATGAATGGTTGCCTACTACTAATTCCACCACAGTCAAATTAATTAATTGAAACCTTTAACTTGAGGATTTAGTCATGAAGGAAAGACGAGATATCCCATATATGCATTCATGATATACTTATTAGACTCATCACCAAAAAAATAATGTAATGCCTGATCCGAGATGCGAACATCTAAAGTCAATACGAAAGGTTAATCCTAATTCAGATGGGTGTGAAGAATGTCTTAGAATGGGAGATTCATGGGTGCATCTGCGTCTATGTTGTGTCTGTGGGCATGTCGGATGTTGTGATGCATCTAAGAATAAACATGCGACCAAACATTTCCATTCGACAAAACATCCAATCATTAGATCTTTAGAACCCGAGGAAGACTGGAGGTGGTGCTACGTTGACGAGATGCTTCTATGACATATGATGAACTAGTAATGAGATCGTTAGCTGGTAATATAGAATATGAAGATCAGAAGGGTTTAGCCTACTAGATTTCCTTCTAATGGATATCCTGCATCCTCCCAGTCTGATAATCCACCTGCATAGCGCCTGACATTCTTGTAACCATTACCTGTCAAAAGCTGGTATCCTATTATACTTGCAGGGCATGATGGGTTAGAACAGTGTATAACAATCTCATCGTCTGGATCAAGCATTTTCCTAGCTTTGGACATGTCGCTGATATTGATGGAACCTGGTATTCTTTTAGCATCAAAGGCCCATTCCCCTAAAGCGTTTACTAGTTTAAATTTATCCCCACGATCTAATTTTTCTTTTAATTCATCCCTACCGATAAGATTCATGGATATCTGTTTAATAGATCATTTGCCCAGTAGGTATTAAATGCTTGCGATACTCATAGTCTACAAATTCATTCAATACAATCTCCGAGCTCGGTCTAAGGAGTGGAAGTGGTAAAATGGTAAAGTTGTCCAGACTAACCATCCGTTCTTAATTTCCAAAGATAGTAAGATTGTACCTTCTCTTTGTCGTATGACCGATACTTCGCTTGTTTTCCTATTCCGCCTCTACTAACGAGGCATCTACCATAGTAATAGGATGCAACAATATTTGTAATCTGATACGCTTTGCCACAGGTTTTATGGTGAAAATCATACCATAAACCCTCAAGAAATGACTACGTGCATTACATCATACCTCAAAGAACTTATGTGATGAGCGCTTCTTCATCTCTATGTTAAAGATTCTAAATGCGAGTCCAGGCTTTGGGGCCCCTCTCAATGAACAGGAAATCAAGGACTTCCTGACAACAGGTAAGTTAAACATACACCTTGGAACCATAGATGAGAAAGGCCATGCAAATATTCATCCTGCATGGTACTATTACGATCCTATGAATACTAGGATTTATGTTGAAACATCAAAACAGGCCAAGAAGGTACACAATCTTAGAAAGAATGAGAATGTCTACTTCTGTATAGATGATCCAAATCCTCCGTACAAGGGAGTGCGCGGAAAGGGAAGTGTGAAGATACATGAAGATATCAACTTGAATATTCCCATAGTGGAACAGATAATGATTAGGTATCTGGGAGGATTAAAACATCCGATGGCACAGGCACTTTTAGATATGCAAAGAAAAGGTCAATCAGTAGTTCTAGAAATTTTTCCAAAGTATTACTCAACTTGGGATTACGGTAAACGGTAAACAGTAAACAGATACAACCACACACATCTATAATCTATCTTATAGAATTGACCATCAGAAACATTCCAAGTCGGTGAAAATTCCAAGTCATTGAAAATGAACAACTGTTGTTGCCAGAGTCTGTCAAAAATATTAATATATATAAGAAAACTTTCACTAGTAATATGATTCCGTTACTGTTCTTTGGCAGTATTGGTACGAAAGGGGCAATAGTGGTTGGATTTACAACTGCAGAGTTATTGATCCATTATTGGAAATCAAGAAAAAATCCACCTGAGGTTTACATTTTCGACAGACGGGTTCACCATGGCGAAATTGGAGCATTACTGTCGCTATCTTCTCTACTCTTTGGGAAAGTCCCTAATCCCGCTGCATTAGGTGTTATTGCAGGATTGGGAACGGGATTGGTAATAGATGATCTTGCTGATATCAAAGAATGGTTTAGATTTAGGAAAATAAATCTATTCAAAAGAATAAGATAAATCTAGTTAGCATGAAATATTTCGTTTTTTAGTTCGCCTGCGCATTTTCTGAAGTCTGGCTAGACTTAGTATTATATATTTCTAGTTACAATTAAACATTCTAGGCTGAGAAAGAATTATGAGCTGTTTGTAGTATAAAAGCAGTACAGTTATTATCGTAACCAGGTAATCATACATGTATATGAAATGGACAAGGGTATACGATGAAAATTCATTAAAAGAGGGAGATCTGGTTGGCATAGATTATTACGATAATAACAATGACAACAAGAAGAAAAGATTACTGATAGTGAAAATTCATTGTATAATCTATGCAACGGATGGAATATGCACCCACGAATATGCAGAGTTATCCGACGGCTTCTTAAATGATGAGGAGAAAACCGTGACATGTCCTCTACATTTGTCTGTTTTTAATTTAGAGAATGGGGTACCCTTAAACCCTCCGGCAGAA
>CAYWRR010000090.1:0-380 GCA_964460425.1 uncultured Nitrososphaera sp. | reverse complement strand
AACGCCGCTAAAGACATATGAAGTAAAGACTATGGATGGTGGAATTTATGTACTATTAGATCTCAAGTAACTTAGACTGCAATGGATTGCACATGTTGTCAGGGAACAAATGGAAGAGTATGAAATAGCTGGCAAGCGGCAAAATACAAACGTAAAGAATGTGGTTGACTGAGAGTCAAATATCTCTTTCCATGATTTTAAGAACCTTAGTTGAAATATAAGTAATAAATAATGATATCTCATGTGAAATAGATGCTGCATTGAACACGAAATCAGCCCATCAAAAGACTGTGACTTTCGGACATTACGCAATAAACTTCAAATATTGCATGATACGTTAGAGAAAAGAAAGTAATAATGGATTCAGATCATCATTTCAA
>CAYWRR010000089.1:3415-8507 GCA_964460425.1 uncultured Nitrososphaera sp. | reverse complement strand
TGCATCATATAATATCCAGCCTGAGTATGATGAAAATAATCGCATGCTCTGTTACAGTTGATGTAGAAACTACAATTAGAAGTTTCGATCTATTCAATACTCATCGCAATGTAGTTAAGCAATTTATCGGGATACACCCAGAAGCTTCGGCTAGAGAAGATCTAGAAAGGTTTAGAGAAATCTTCAGGTCGAACTTACAATCAATAGACGGTGTCGGTGAAATTGGTCTTGACGGCACTTATGACGTGCC
This sequence comes from uncultured Nitrososphaera sp., assembly GCA_964460425.1. GTDB lineage: Archaea > Thermoproteota > Nitrososphaeria > Nitrososphaerales > Nitrososphaeraceae > Nitrososphaera. The sequence goes on along the minus strand of CAYWRR010000089.1, from coordinate 8,257 downwards.
TATCAAGCGGCAAGAGCAAGTCTTTAGTGCAATGCTTGAGCTGGCAGAGTTAACGGGTAGACCTGTATCAATTCATTCTAGAAGAATGCTTGATGTAGTACTAGAAATGCTACCCTCATATCATATAAAAAGCGCATTGTTACACTGGTTTGCAGGTAGCAAGAAACAATTGGCAAAATGTATGGATATTGGGCTGTATGTGTCATACGGTCCTCCGCTTGTATACTCAGAAGACAAGAAGGTACTGTTAAAAAACACAGACATAGATCGCTTCTTGGTAGAAACTGATGGTCCTGTGCAATATTCGAGGTGCTTTGAGAACAAGCCAGCGATTTCTACATCTTGTTTAGTCAGCGTTGTTGCATCAGCTGCACATACCATTGGTATACCCTATGATGAGACAGTAGAGCTGCTGCAGAAGAATTCTAGGGCCTATCTAGGATACGTATAACAAAGATAAAATATCCTTGAAATTGCCCTCCCTACTATATGAACAGAATAAAGCGCATATCTGCGGAGCTATTGGAGAAATATCCAGATAAATTTGGTCTTGATTTTAATGCTAATAAGCACGTCATAAGTGAAGTAGCCATAATCAGGTCGAAGGTCCTGAGGAATGAGCTAGCTGGTTACATTACCGCCCATTTGCGAAAGCAAGCTGCTCAAGAAAAGGCTTCAACGGCATCTGCGGTCGGAGAAAATGAGGAAGAAGCTGACGAATGATAACCATAAGGCTGCTTGGTGGAGCGAAAAAAGCAGTCGGCAAACCCGCGGTCAATCTTGACCTGCCCTATGCGTCAGTCTCGGACATTTTGGACTTTTTAACAACCATTTCAGCTGAGCCCCGCCTCTTGCAAAGAAGCAATTTGATAATTACATTAAATGATGTAGATTCTGCTTCACTTCATGGACATAACACCATGGTAAAAAGCGGCGATACAGTTACGATCGTTACAGTGGTTCACGGGGGAATGGATTGTATGCTTAATGGCTATCATCTATCGATTAGAGGTGTCGAAAGGATCATGCACAATCCTGGCAAACTGGTCGATATGCTACGTGCACAATACAAAAACGTATCGATACAGGCGGTAAATGCCAACTCAGTCTATGGAGAAGAACATGTGAGAGGGGTACTCAGAATAGCACTTGAAGCAGAAAAAAGGAAAATCATGCTTACAAAGAGGTGTGAAACTGAACTGCTAGTGCGGCTCACAGGTACCAACCAAATTGCAGAAGCGATCAGAAGGGCTGGTTTGAAGAAGGATACTGCCGGCTGCTTTATTGCCTTTTCACAAAATTACGAATCATTACGCCAATTTGAAAGGCACATCAAAAGCGAATTTGACTTGAACGATTCTGTGCTGAAGCCAAGCGAAGATAAGAGGATCCGGCTCGCAAGTATACTCGGTTTTGCCACAAAATTGGACGATAGCGAGTTTCTACGATATCTTTTGGAAAAGGCAGCGATACTGATAAGATAAAATGTCACTTACGCTTTTCAACTACGGAGCTGAAAATCTGATAGAGTCGAAGGATCGATATTCCCGTCAGCTCTCCAAGTACCTGTACTAGGATAACCCAGCTAGGATTCTCCATCTCAACCTTGTTACTGATCTGGTCTGCTGCTATAACCTTTACAATTTGCATAGAACCAAGAGAGTTGTGCCTTTTTTCAACCGTTATCCTGAAAGTGTCATTGCCCATTTTTATATTGAGATCTATTGCAGCCTGTATTATTGTGTCAAGCCGTGTGGGAACAACAACTTGTACTAGCAATACACGCAGAACATAACTAACTAACCTGCCAAGGTTCTGAGGCTAAAGGCTCCTCAGTTTATCAATGACAGTGATGGGGTCAAGCGAGCTCTACAACTATCATCCCCCTTTATCTCAATTATTTCAGACTCTGCGGCATGGTCACCAAATTTATCAAGCAGTTCTAGAATTTTGTCTTGTGCGTCTTCTTCCCTAAATCTGTAAGTGGACACAATGAGGTTAAATCGGTCCAATGAGATGCAATATCTCCCTTGATCTTATCGCGCCTTCACGCAATATTTTAGGCTTGCCTTCAACAGATACTATGGTGGATTCTATACCCTTTTCTACTTTTCCGCCATCTAAGAGTGCATCGTACCCCTCAAGCCCCGAATCAAGCACTTCTTGTGCGCTTTTCAGCGCCTTGTCTCCGGACAAGTTTGCACTTGTCCCCACAAGATATATGCAGTGACTGAGAAGCAGTAAGACACATTTGTTGGCTGGAATACGCACTGCCAAGCTAGAACTGCCAGCCATAACCCTGGGTGATATTCTGCGATCGATTATTGGAGCTACTATTGTTAGTGGGCCAGGCCAGTATCGTTCAGCAAGCATCCTGCCAGTCCTGCCAAGGGACACTATTCTTTCTGCATCTTGCATGCTATACGTCAGAATAGGCAATGGCTTTTTTTCACTCCTGCCTTTTATTGTAAAGATGCGTTTGACTGCCAAGTCATTGTATGGATCGCAACCTATTCCGTAGATTGTGTCAGTTGGATAGACTACGACCCCTCCATTGTTTACGACTAGTGCACAACTCGCTACCGCTTTCTCTGAGCATTGGAAAATCTTTCGTTTTACCATTATAGCCAGGCCTTACTATTACAGCAACATCGGTGGGATAACTTTTTTACTTCATCGCTCATTAGTAAGCAATCTCATAATTATCCGATCCATAAATCGTAAGAACATCGTATGGCGTGTGCTAGCTACTATGTCAATATTGAACTGTTGTAACCTGCAATTAGGTCTCTTCATCCTTTTTCACTAATTTTGAAATAGGAGGTATTCGCGGCACTCCAACAGCAAACGCAGTAGCCACAGCTGCTAAAAAGTGGTATTCATAGCCTATTGCCATGCCGATTTCGGCAGCATACCATATAGCTGCAGCAGTAGTTAGGTTAGTGATTTTCTTGTCAATCTCGCTCTTCAAGATAACGCCTACTCCCAAGAACCCAATTCCTGATACCACCTGTGCAGCAATTCTTGAAGTAGAATTTGGATCCACAAGGAGGACAAGAAGGTAAAAATCATAGCGCCTCCAATTACCAGACAATGGGTACTAATCATGCAGGCTTGTTCCTTGATTCTCTTTCTGCACCTATTACAAATCCGGCTCTAAGTATAAAATCCCCATATCGATCAAGAAAGCGGATTTCGTAGCCAGTTGGTATGCCTTCAAGAACCACGCTCTACTAATTTACTCCTACACTCTATTGTAATCATAAGGTTAATCCGATGTTATAATGGAGAATCCCAATCTTATATGCATGTATAGGTTCAGTCTCATGTTGGCCTATATACATCTGCTATTATGACTGACTTTTTTTTGTTTTATGACTGTGAGGGATGTACAACACGCGGATCTTTTTGACCTTGAAGTTCGGGTATTGATCTTGTCACACATCTATCTATATATAGATATAGATATATATATTATCCTGTCCATTTTGTGCAGTGTATTCATAGGATATTACTGGACTTAGGATTCTAAAGTCTCTAATGCTGTTTGGCATTCATTATAAATCATTACACTGTTCAATCTTCGGGTGCTCGCTAGTGATATTGAGCACAAATTTTTGTGAAATGTCCCCAATATTGAACAGTGTACAAAAGTTTGCTTGAGGATACAGGGCTAGAGAATGCAAAAGGAAATTGATGGAGCGGGTGGGGTTTGAAGAGTGTGTACTGTTTTTCCCTCTCCATCTCTACATCTACTAGTTCTCTAGATAGATAAAGATCAGCCCAAAAAGCTGGTTGAGGTCGTGGGTTCAAATAATCCCACCCCGTCCACTTCTTCCTGTTATAGAACTACGGGTTTGAGTTTAAGCTCTTTTCAATAATTGTCGAATATACTTATTAATAAGCGCTGTTGAATCTCCATCGAAGAATAGTTAACCATGAAGCCACTTCTGGAGGATATTTGAGATAATTGGAAGCTGACGATGACGATTATTATCTATCCGCCTTAGATTTTGAAAAAGAGATTTGTTTTCTTGATCGCTCCATGAACTGTTGCGTATCCTTTGTCGATATGGTAAATTCAACCAGCAATACAGCTGAGATGATGGTTTCTGATCGTCAAAAGAAAATTGGACAATACTACTCAATATTCATTAACACAATGGCAGTCTTGGCAAAGAACTATGGTGCAAAGATAGTCAAGAATGCTGGAGATGCTTTGATATTTTACTTTCCGGACAGCTCAGACCCTAGCAATGAAGCAGCCTTCAAAGATATACTAGAATGCTTTACTGCAATGATATTAGCTCGTGACCTCATTGATATAAAATTGCATTCAGAGAACTTGCCATCAGTTAGCTATAGAATCAGTGCAGATTATGGAAGGGTAGAAGTTGCCACTTCAACTAGTTCTAAAGTAAGAGAGGATCTATTTGGTTCTACTATGAATATATGTGCAAAGATAAACCCAATGGCAGAGCCAAATGGAATAGTGATAGGTGGAGATCTGTATCAAATCATAAAATCATTTTCTTTTATTAACAACAAGTACCAGTTCAGAGAATTGAGAGCAGGATATTTTGTTGGTTTTCATCATAAATATCCAGTATATATTGCATTGAGCAAGAATATTAATAATAAAAACACAGTTGGAACGGATATCAATAGCATCAATCATCTATTAGCCTCCAAAAAAACTTCAAAAATGAAAGACATTCAAGCTGAAGAACAACAACCACCATCGCAATTGTTGCAGCGGAGCCAACAGAAACAGAAGCCGCACCAGCAAAAATACTCTGCCACCATTATCCTTATCGTCGGATTCAGGTTGGTTTGGCCCTC
>CAYWRR010000089.1:0-3405 GCA_964460425.1 uncultured Nitrososphaera sp. | reverse complement strand
ATGGTGGTAGATGATGAACCAGACACACTCTTTACTTATGAGTGCTTTTTATCTGCTGAAGGACACAATGTAGAAGCATTTGCGGATTCCCTGGAAGCACTAAATCATTTTGTCCAACTACCAGATCCTTCCTCTTACTACAAGCTAGCACTTTTGGACATAAGGATGCCGAGATTAAATGGGCTTAAGCTATTCTACAAGATGAAAAAATTGAGCCCTAAGATCAAGGTAGTGTTTTGTTCTGCTCTTGATGTAGCAGAAGAATTGACAAGCATATTGCCTAATATAAAATACGATGATATTATCAAAAAGCCAGTAGAAAGAGAACATTTTATCAGTAAGATAAATTCAGCACTTAACAATTAACACCCTCATAATCAACATGCCTTTTCCCAAAACTCCTCTGTACTGCAGGGCTACGGACCATGCAAAAAGAAAAAGAGTGGATTGGGTGGGATTTGAACAGTACAGTTCCCTAACGACTGCTGCCCATTTAGATAATAAGGAGCAGAGCCCAAAAAGCTGGCTGAGGTCGTGGGTTCATATCCCACCCAGTCCATTTTGCTCACTCTAGTTAACTTCGGTATTAAATTACACTTGTATTATGAACCATAGCTGATTGCATGCGCGTGGATTATCTATTCAGATAGCAGATAGCAAAACTTTAAAGCTTAGCAGTTGTATTCAACCAGAGAATCCTTTCAAGGAACCGATATCGTTCTGGGTTCCACCGAACCTGCTAATTGCACGAGTTCTTATAGCACAGCGACGAAAGAAAAAGAGTAGATTCAGAGAAATCGCAATGTACTGAACTCTAGGAAGAATAATAATAACAATAAGAGTTACCACTGCCGCTGCTGTTGGAGCGGCGGCAGCAGCAGCGGCAGCAGCAGCGGCAGCAGCAGCAGCGGCAGCAGCAGCTACAAGTCAATACATCTCAGCTGATAAAAAGATCAACCAGATTCAAGAACTGCTCTAATGCAATCAATTACTTCTCGGAAGTCCTCTTCTTCAATGCAATCAAGAACTGAACCTGCCAATCGACCACCATTATCATAGTCTACAATTATGTCTAACAGTATGTCGGGGATGTCAATCCCTGCTACACTCCCATCTGGCAGAATAGTAATACATACGAGAAATCTTGGAATCGTCTCTTCAAGGCACACCTCTTCTGGAGGCTCTGGGGGAAATTCTTCTGGAATCGGAGCAAATGCAGCAGTAGGTGTGGCGACAACAAACACCGATGCAGCCATTGTAAGCATGAGAACTGTAATTCTTGGACGCATAGGTATGGCAATACGACAATCTATTCTTTATAAGATTTCTCTAGATTTTCTTATTTATAGATAGAAGTGTTTCATAGCTGTTAGAATTTATACTATTAGGCTATTTTTATGCAAAAAAATCAAAGTCATAGATCATAATCGGTCTGGTAGCAGCGGAGCCATTACAACAAATAAAGCTATCTGGTTTTCTAAGGTTTCTAAGATTAAGGTGATGTAAATTAAGGGAGTCCGAAATGCGGCTAGGGATCCTGATATAACATCTAATTTCTAATTTCTCAAGACCATCTGATTTTGGATTCATCTCAATTTTCAGCTGCATCCCACTGAACCCGCAAATTGAATAAAAGCCATTCGCTACGTACTTCAATTCCGACAAAGTTTGATGGAGAGATAATTGATATTGCTCAGCTTTATCTATCAGCCAGTTCTATGTAGAAGGTTTGTAAAAGCTAAACTTGCTACCATTCCAACAACCAAGGCTATCAAATTTCTGATGTGAATGAATCAAGACACTTCAAAACGCGCCTAGAGATGCTGATAGGAAGGCTCTTGCAAGAAAGAGAGAAAAAAGCAGCAGGCAACAAAAGATTATAAAAATACAAAAGATATGGATTCAGGACGAGATTGAAATGCTCAATAAACTTGTATTCTTTTTGGTGGCAAGCGAAAAAGAAAAAAGAGAAATCTGGTATTCTTTTTAGCTGCTTTTTACCTGCGTTAATAGGTCTTGAGCCAAATCCTTTATTATTATAAAGTTCTTTTCGTCAAGAATCTCTTCAGGAGTCTTACGCATGCTGCCAACTATTGTATGTATTTCAGCAGCGCCTTTCTAATCATCGATATCTACACCCTGATTTTTTTCTCATTTGATGTGTTTCTGTATTCTAGAAACTCAAAATTGCCTAAAGCAACCTTTCTACCTTCTTCTAATAGTTGAAAAGTACGTGAAGCTTTTGCTGTCTCTTTAGGGGAATGTTCGCGTTCACTTGTTGCATATACCTTAGCAAAGGTAGCATTGTAGTTTGATAGCCAGGTATTGTCAATGGTTTTCTGTAAATGACTGTGAGATAAGAAGGATCTAAGCAGGCTATTAATTGTGTTCTATAGAATGATCGATAGTTCTCACCTAAATACTTAAATTATGCAGTCAAAAGAACTAACTCATGGCAAGAAAGATTACCTGCCCATGCGGCTGGACACTCATATCTCCTATTGGAGATGAAGACATAAAGAAGCACACAATGATACATGCTAGGGAAACTCATCCTGGTGAAGTCCACACAGAAGAAGATATCGTGAAGAGCATCGAGACTGTATAGTGCATAACAACAGAAGAAGAAAGTTATTTTTTATTATGCTGTAGAATAGCATATGTTGATTAGTAGTGTCTCATCTCGATTTTGATGATGTTAATTTTTGTTCATTCACACTAGGTTCATTGTCTGATGGCTTTTAGAATTATTCGTAGCAGGCTATAATGCCAAATTATATCATTAAAAGTATATGATCCGAGATCTATTGCAATAGATTGCCCCACCCAATTTTGTCCAATAATATCAGTTGACAAAGGACTTAGCCTGCCACCATGACAGGTTCCGATCTGCTGTTTGTCTATGATTTATACTAGCACTACTTAATCAATACTCTTAGCGATCTATAATTAAATATAGGATATATCAATAACTGAACGTCTATTTTTTTAACTCCTCATCGAGTCTGTTTTTCTAAAGGTTTTTCTGCAGAATATCTTAGCCTTCATTTACAAACAATGTAATAGTACTACGATGGCCTAAGCTACTTTTAATATCGATACAGGTTCTGATCCAATGCAACACATTGATATGTTGGCTATTTTATTGGGTGGAATAATCAAGTCAAATTTGTCTCGGATTCCACCGAACCCGCATAAATTTTGATTCAAGTCTACATAATATTGGCAGTCGAGTTGATGCTCTGATTTTTTAAGCCGCTGCAAGTGCCTAAATTGTAGAGTTTCAAGCAATTTTAGTTTCCAATAAAAAATTCAGGATAGGGAGTCAGTTTGGTTTCAGGAACTCTAACCATCAGTCTTCATTAATCATCATAACTCGACTTATTTATCAGCTCTAATAATTGC
>CAYWRR010000088.1:0-8534 GCA_964460425.1 uncultured Nitrososphaera sp. | reverse complement strand
ATCATCATTTATCCATATATTCGAAAGTAGAGCTAGATATGGCGTATTCATATAGTTAATCACTCAATTTACCGTTCTTCTACAGCTATTCTTGCGGCTTAGCAAAAACTCTAGCAGTTTTTGTTTGTAGAACTCATCTCATTCTAGGTATTTTATGATATATGAAATTACTCGATATAATGTCAAGATAGACTTATTAATTTACTGCATAATACAGATTCTAAACAATTTATGCGGCGGCGCTCCATACAAAACGAACAATCCCATGCTTTTGCCCGACGTGATATTAGTGGCAAAAAAAGAAAAGCTACTGGTGCTCTTGTATCCATTGTTGCTCCCTCCTTAAAATTATTGGATAAAATGAAAGATGCTACTACAGTCCTCAATGCATTTCAAGTCCCTTATAGTATTTCAATAGTAGCAGCACATCGTGCGCCCAGAAAAACTCTAAAATTCCTATCTGACCTAGAGACCAACGGTACAGAAGTTATTATTGCAGGGGGAGCTGGCTCAGCACACTTGCCTGGCATGTTAGCTTCCTTCACTACTATCACAATTATAGGTGTGCCTCTTAGAGGTGATTCGCTTGATGGTGTAGATTCCCTATATTCGATAATTCAGATGCCTCGTGGAGTTCCTGTTGGAGCTATGGGAATAGATTCTGCTTACAATGCAGGAATCTTTGCTTGCCAAGTATTGAGTTTGAAGTATCCACATCTTAAACAAAAACTGCTCGAACATAAGCAAGTCTTAGAGAAGGAAGTTGAGGCTGAAGATACTCAACTCAAGAATTATAAGAATAAACGGTATCAAAATTTCTCATAACGCTATAGTACAAAATAGCGGGGGTGTATGTGCAGCATATTTGAAGAAGAAAAAAGAAGAATATTGTTGGTTGATAATGATCAAAGGAGTTCTTACATAATATGCTTGATCTTAAAGTTGAATGGTTATTATGTGGAATATCATGCAGATCCAAAATCTATGTTATCGCAATTACAAAGCAGGCGATATGACCTAATATTGCTATCCTTGATATCGATCGAAACAAGTTACTACCTTGAACTGTACAATCAGATAAGGAGCAAAGATGCTCACGTGAAGATATGCTTTATGATGGATGAAGATACTTGGCATAAGACCTATTATTATGACAGCAACTTTGTACAGTCATTTAAAAAAGATCTCAAGTCATGCGATTTTGTAGACAAGCCGGTTAATACAAATGAGATATTGGAAATTGTGATATCACATTTAGAACAGCAACATAAATGATGCTGTCAAAACCGCAGATTTGCTTTGGCGTCTAATTTAGGCCAGTATTTCCGGGTTTCTGCTGCTACTCTGCAGCGGGAAATAAGATCGTTGCATAAAATAGCATCATATATAATATTTAGACCGCAGGCAAGCAAAATTATTATCTCCTCCACATGATCGAGAGGGAGCCAACTTAAACCTAATAATGTATGAAATTTATGATATATGCAACTTTCTATCCCTTTTAAAGCTAAACTTAAAGACCTGAGTAGATTTTAATATCCATAGCAGAGAACACACATGATTCCGCCAAAGGGTAAGCCTGTTCTATGGGAGGAATTGACTTGGAAAGATGTTGACGAGATTACAAGAACAATGAAAATGGCAATAATTCCGACTGCGTCATGCGAACAGCATGGTCCACATCTGCCACTTTCAGTAGATACAATCGATTGCTATGAAGTGGCAAAGAGAGTTTCAGAGCGAACTGGGGTGCCTGTAGTACCACCGCTAACATATGGTTGCTCACAGAGCCACGGGAATTTTCCTGGCACTTTATCTATAAGACCTGAAACTATGACACGGATGATATGTGAAATAGCAGAGTGGCTCTACAGGAGTACAATCAGGAAGGTTCTGATTTTAAATGGGCATATGTGGAATTGGGGGCCAATATATTCAGCAAGAGAAAATCTAAGATACGATTTTCCAGATTTACAGGTGAGGGTGCTGAATTGGTGGGATACAACACCCAATACGATGGCAAAGGTCGTTGAAGATTGTCCGGTCTTTCCATACTATTTACACGCGAACGTAGCTGAAACTGCATGCGTCCTAGCCGTAAGGCCTGATTTAGTGAATATGAATGAGGCAATAGATGAGGAAGACTATTACACTTTTTTCGAATACAGGATGGATCACTACTCGAAAACAGGAGTCGTTGGAAGGGGCGCGACAAAGGCCACTCCCAAACTGGGTCAAGAACTGTTCCAAATGGTTGTCGATCAACTTGTGCCAATGGTCGAAAAAGCATTAGCAGAGAAGAACCCAAGAAGTCGCAATAGCAATAATACTTCTAATAAACACACTGGAAACTTAACAAGACAAAAAGGAAAAACTGATCATGATAGTAGAGGGAGAAATAGAGCTGAATAAACCTAATACTTTTACAATAGCCAATATAGGATCTCTAATAGCGGTCTTCATAGGTATATTAAATCTAATTACGATCAGGGAGACATGGATAACTGTGGCAGCAATAGCTATTTTAATTGTATTGTCAATATATGCTATTAGGGAGAGGAGAAAGATTCAGAAACAAAGGCAACAATAACAAATATTACAGTCCCAAAAGACGGGCATCATATAGCACACAATATGTCAAGTAGGTGCACTTGTACTTTAAGCGGCGTTTTATCTACAACTGCTGGGAGAAGATCTCATACTATAATAAGAGGCCAGTGATGATTTCGGAACAGTAGTTCAGTTTGCAGTATTGTGGTATGTTGCTCTTCATGTATGTTGAAAAATAACCCCTATTGCTTTAAAAGATATTCTTTATTCCTTTCCCCTCCCGGAAGAAGATGCGCTACTGTAAAGATCTCGTAATATGTATTTTGTCACATTCTTCCTGTGATCAGTGCTTTTGCTTTACGAATAAATTCTAGCGTAGTTCCTTAATAATGCAAAATCAAACTAAAAGGTCCTATATCATAAAATACAAAAAATTACATAAATGTGATTTTCTGCATTTGTTTATTTATATTACAAGAATAGATTTAGAAGAAAGAGGCTTATATCATCATTATGTCGGAATTTCTTCATGGTTGAAAAAGAGGAATACGCCGAAAGGCCTGTTCCTGAACATGCTAGATTAGGATTTATGAAACCCGCTTTTGTGTGGCTAGGGTTCACTTACGCATACATTTGCGTCTTTATAGGGAGTCAGATAATGGGAGGCCTGGGTGCTCCCTTAGGATATGTTGCAATCGTGGCCGGTCAAATTTTCTTGTTTACATACGCTGGTCTTATCGCGCATAAATCGTCAATTTTTGGTTTGAATTTCCCAATGATGTGTAAGGTAGCTTTTGGAAGATATGGTTATGCTGTGCCGGTAATATTGATTGCAGGATTGGTAGCAGGATGGTTCGCATTTCAAGCTTGGTTAGCTGCTGATCTACAAGTGGGGCTTTACGGTGGCCAATCGTTCCAGGCTGGAACGGGAAGCGGAATCTTGCCGGGTATTTTTGGAACTACAGCATTTTGGGCTGGTATATGGGCTATCACCTTTGGGATGTTTGCAGTTTATGGTATCCGAGCTGTGGCGTGGATGGGTAGATTTGCAGTTGTTTCTGTAACTATCCTGGCAGGTTGGATGATATACTCTATACTAAATGTTGTAGCTGCAGAAACTGGAGGAAATCCATTAAGTTCTTCTGTTGTTGGTGAACCCTGGACACTTGGCCTCGGAGTGACAGCATCTATTGGAACATTTGTTGTTAGTGCTACAATGACTGGTGATTTTTGTCGCTGGACTAAAAGTACAAGGCAGGCATGGGCTGTAACAGCCATAGCCTTCCCAGTAGGAAATTTGCTCATGCTTATGGTAGGTGGACTCTATACTGCTGTTGCTGGAGAACTTGACTTTTACTTTGGCCTAAGCGTATTGGCAATGGGAATACCAATTATGATAATTCAATGGGCCAGCAATGGATCGACATGTGATGGCTGCTTATATAATGCCAGTCAGGGATTCAAGAATGTAACTTATCATCTTTCAAAGGCAAGGCTGAATTTCTCATGGAAGAAGATAAGCTTGATTGTGATGATAGCTGGTACAGCTGTGGCGGCGTCAAATATCCTTTCAAGTATAGTTCCTTGGTTGCTCTTACTTGGAACGGTTGTACCTCTAGTAGGAGGAGTACTTATTGGTCATTTCTGGATCGTAGCGCGTAAGAGTAATATTGACGAACACCTTGCCTCTGCAGACAATAAAGTTAACATTCCCGCTGTTATTGGATTCTTGGTAGGTCTTGCAATAGCTGTCGTAATACATCTAGGTATTCCTGATCTGCCACCAGCAGTTGGAGGATTGATCGGAGGGATTGGTGTTTATCCTGTGGTTGCAAAGGCAATGGGATATTGCAAGAATGGAAGACTTACTTCCAAAGCATTGGGAACAGGTGCATCATATGGAACTTCCGGAGTCATGGGCAAGCCAAATAGTCCAACTTCACCTGGTGATTCTGCGGCTACCAATGCTAGTAAACATCAAACTACAAAAGAGAGAAGCATTCTGGCAACAATAGATAAAATTGTGGATTTCATTGCACCATATTGGTCAAATTCGTCATCGTCATCATTCAAAAGGGGTTAGGATGAGAGAGAAAAACGTGACTACTATAAAGAAGAAAACCATTGCGCAACCATCGGTACCACCACCCTCATCCAAACCAGATTTTAGTTCAGCTACAAGAGAATCTGTCTTAGACAGAGTGGAGCAGGACTACCAAGAATTCAAAAAAACCCACACTTTCCGCTATCCTACTTGGTTATATGGTCCTATCAAAGGTAGACTATTCAAAGTTGAAGTAGAGGACTGCCCAAGGTTTGGTGAGACAGCTTACGTTGAATTTGATTCTGCTAGAACAGGCTTTTTGAGTATTGATATGCAGGTGGATTTCTGTGGACACAAGGGTTATGTCGATGTCATGGGATATGACCTGGGGCTGACATCCGCTCCTATCAAACCTATTCATTATGTACTATATAATATCCGTAATGGTACCGACATTAAAGTCATCCATACTAGAGAAGGTCATCTTCCAGATCTTTCAGATGCACCTTATAATAAGGTACTTCGTAGCAAAATTATTGGAAACGGTGTCGGCATAGGTGACACCCCTAGTGGGGGCTTAGGTAGATTACTTGTAAGAGGAGAAAAGAATTGGGATATAATAGATGACTTGTACCCAATTCGTGGAGAATATGTGTTAGACAAGGCTGGCAAGGGTGCATTTGGACAAAGCAATCTTCCTCTTCTTTTGAAAAACCTTGACATAACTCATCTTGTAATCACAGGAATTACAACTGATGTCTGTGTACACACTATAATGCGAGAGGCAAATGACTATGGATACTGGTGTGTTCTGCTAAAAGACGGCACGGGGGCTACAGATTATGGAAATTACCAAGCGGCTATAAAGCAGATTAAGATGCAAGGCGGGGTATTTGGCTGGGTCTCAGACTCAAAGAGATTTGTTGAGGGTTTTAAATCAGCCTTTAGAAATAAGTAATACATTTCTCAATTTCCTCTGTAGTCGCTTCTTTCGTAATTTAATCCTCAGTTAAGCGTAGGTATGCCGGTGTTGGTTAATTCTTTTTACACATTCACAATGAATTGGCTTAATAGATAGTAGCTTTAACTTGGTCAATGAGGCATGTAGGAGATCAGTGTGTTTGAAGGTAGCCAGAATCCTGAAACCTAACAAAGAGGAGACCTTCGCCATAGTTAATAATGAAGGGCAAAACAGGCTCATCCTAAGAGCTGAGATACAGAAGCAAAAAGGCCTTGATTTGCCTGACACCCTTGAGGATTTTGTATTCCAAGGTTACGGTCACAAAGTAAAGGATTACCAAGACAAGCTTATTTATTCGCATTCACTAGAAGAATTCAAAATTCTTCCACCCATTACTAACACATTTAAAATTATCTGTCTTGCTTTCAACTATGTAGATCAAGCCAGCTGGATACGTTTTGGAAGAAAACCACCGTCTGAACCTGTGATCTATCTGAAGCCAAGAACTAGCTTAGTTGGTCCCTTTGAAAATATTGTTTGCCCAAATTTTGTAAAACAGCTGGACTATGAGGGAGAGCTGGCATTTGTCATAGGAAAACGATGCAAAAATGTCGCTCAAGGGAATGCACTCAATTATGTTGCTGGTTACTTCATTATGAATGACATCTCTGCACGGGATATACAGTTTGTTGACAAGCAATATTCACGGGCGAAAGGATTTGATACATTTGGTCCATGTGGTCCATGGCTTACTACGGCAGATGAAATTCCTGATCCAGGAAATTTGCAGCTTACTACAACGGTTAACCGTGAAATAAGACAAAACTCATCTACTAAGAACTTAGTCTTGAAGAGTGATAGTATAATTCATAGGCTCAGCAAAGTGATGACGCTCGAACCCGGAGATATAATATCCACCGGCACTCCTAGCGGTACAGCTCTTTCTCTTTCATCCCATTTGAATGTATATCTTCGACATGGCGATATAGTGCAGGTAGAAATCGAAAAATTACGAAAAATTAGGAACCATGTAGTTTTTATAGACTAGATAGTTAATTATTAAAATAATTGTTTTAGTCGTTCTGCATCAAGAGTACTATAACGCCGTATGGGTTAATTACCCCTGATCTGTTCCCGTAGGTCATATATGATAGACGAAGTAATGTCTAGATGCCTATTTTTAATATTGTCTGACAGACAGGCTCTCTATAAATGACATACTAATGCTACAAAAAGCCGTAGATCGTATTGTAGATAAGAAAGAGATGTGTAGGTGTGAGGCTACAATTGACTGAATCTATTTTCCAAGGGTTTTACTTTCGACCCGTCACAACATAGCCCAGATTTCTTACAAAGCAGAGATAGACCTGTCAGAATTCCAAGTGCTCAACAAAGAAGTCGCCTTCTCCAGGTCTTCTATGTGAGGTATAAGCTCCTCCCACACTGTTGCCTGAAAACAAATATACCATTATTGAATGACCAAGAGGAGATACAGAGACAATTCTAGCAGATATGGGACAAGTTGCTGAGGTGAAAGTGAAGCTACTTTTACCTGAAAAAGTTCAGGATATCGTCATATATCGGAATGGTGTTCCAGCCTAGCAGATAGTGAAGTTTGCCAAACATCTAAGCGATTTGATATTGAAGGAAAGCATGACGCCGATACTGTTATCAAAATACTATTCGCAGTAGGTAGCTTGTTGATGAGGATTTGGAGATAACCTTTTCTCCAGTGGTGTCTAGCTGCTCAGACTCATTTTATGATATATGCAAATATTCTCAAAAAAAGCTGATCATACTTATTACAGCCCTAATCGTGGCTTATATGATCAAATTGGCAAATAGTCATAGATTTTCAAAAGTGCTTGTTGCTGTTGATGGTTCTACAGAATCTATGGCTGCTGTTGAGAGGGCGATAAAGATAACCAAGAATGATGATGCCGAACTTATTGCTTTTCATTCTATACAACTTCCACTTGTGGGCTATTATACTCCTGCAGTACTCGACTCTGTGCTTGACAAAGGGACTTCAGAGGCAGAAAATTGGTTTAGAGATATCGAGAGAAGAACTCGAGAGGCGGTTGGAGCAAAGGTCAAGACACAGATCGTCAAAAGTTTTAGTTCGCCATCCTCAGAGATAGTCGGCTATGCAGAAAAGGAAAATGTCGACCTAATAGTTATGGGAACAAAGGGCAGAGGGAAGATGAAGAAGACGCTGCTTGGCAGCACTGCTTCAGGTGTAGTAATGAACGCATCATGCACAGTTATGGTTGTAAGATAGTATTGAATAGAGCCTCATGTCGAATCATTGACATATCACTCTGACAGCACTTCTGATGAGAAACTATCTAAAATACACTGCCGTGAACAAGTCTGAGGATGGAAGCTAGGGAGCAAGAAGCAAGATATTACTGGCAAAGGGTTGGATTGAACCTCGAGTTTTCATTTCTGTCCTCTGACTCATCGAGTCTATTTTCTGAAGTTTTTTCTGCCGGAACCCTCTGGGCCCATATTTTTTCCTAACATTAAGAACCCATGAATGTTATTCACATATGATAATGGAAGAGTCATGGCACGGATCAAATTAGTGTGACTGCTAGAATAGAACCTGATGGCTGTCTGTCCACTTTATTGCGATATCATTCAAGAACAATATACCTACCTTGCATGGGCAATTGGCATTTAATGTTAAATATAAGATAACGGCTTATTGATCAAGAATATATGTAAAAATGTCTTCATTATTTGAAGATGTCTGTCAGAATATTATAGACCTAGGTAAGACGATTAGGTTTGTAGGCATCACCAATATGCGAAGAACCATAGTATCTGCAAAATAGGGCTGGGTTGGTTCCGTTGCTAACATAACAAGAAACGATTGAATCTGTTGAGCATTCAGTATTACGGACGGGTACTAGGAGACTAATGGAAGCAAAACTTGGACAGATCCTATATTCTATAACCTTCTATGAAAAGGTA
>CAYWRR010000087.1:5379-8571 GCA_964460425.1 uncultured Nitrososphaera sp. | reverse complement strand
AGAAGTCTGTGACAGCCGACAATATAATATAATAAGATCAAAATTATGCTGGGCTATCACATAGGTTTTAGGTTCCTGCTGAGTTGAATGACTAGTTCGTTAAAGGACAACTGAAATGAGCCATCAGAAACTATTATAAGCAAAAATTTAGCTGTCCCTAGATAGATAATTTTGATGTTAGAATTAGGATTAGGATATACCAAAGTAGTAATATTATTGTCGATTGTTGCTGTAGTGCCAGGAATTTTTGCTTTTGCTTTAATACCATTATCCTCTACTAATGATGTTTCTTCAGCTCAAGGACAATTAGAATTAGATTTACAAGAACTACAACAACCACAATCTCAACAACAACAACAAACATCAACAAATACAGGAATTTCGGAGAATATATCAACTGCAACTTCATCTGCAGCACCAACTGATATATCTACTCTCAATAATAACACAACTGTTACTAATACAGATATCGATATCTCTTCTGACTCAGTTCAGGGCAGGACAATAACAGGGTCATTTGGAGAAGATCATTTAACTGGTGGCAATGGAAGTGACATTATAATAGGACTTTTAGGAGCAGATGTACTACGTGGTGGTCCTGGCAATGATAAACTTCAAGGAAATGAAGACCTGGATAAATTATATGGTGAAGAGGGAAATGATCTTCTTCAAGGAGGGATGGCAACAGATCAATTGTATGGGGGAGATGGAGAAGATATACTTTCAGGAGGGTTAGGCAATAACTTACTCGTAGGTGAGAAAGGAAATGATAGACTGCACGGTGGTCCGGAGGATGACATATTGTATGGAGGAGAAGGTGCAGATTATTTTGACTGTGGAGAGGGAGTAGATATAATCATAGATTTTAATATCGTGCAAGGCGATGATAATGCAGGCAATTGCGAAGAAACGCCGTAAAAATGATTGTAAATTCTATCTATTCAGTTTATTACCCAAGATCTTGACAATTCTATTGGAGTAGTCAGTCAACTGAAATATCTACCAAATTAAATTCTTCTAAGATACTTATCGAAAGGAAAGAAAACTACCAACATTAAAAATATTGAATTGATACTACTAATAAGATGCTATTGTTTTTAGTTTAAGCTTCTTCGACGTCTACTAATAGTGTATAAGATACTTGTGTATCATCATCAAATGTTGCTACTGCTTCTAGTGTTTTTATTCCTGTTTTGGTGACTTCAAATGTGTTCTCATTAATCTTATTAAGAGGATAAGTTTCGGTAACATCTGCATCATAATCTACGAGGAAAGCTTGTAATTCAGCAGGCTTATCGCCATCAAATTCCATAGATACTGTTTCTCCCCCCTCTATTGTCATTACGGGTTCATAATTATCAGGCAGTTCTGGAAAATCTACCCTGCTTATATTCTGTTCTTCGTCAATTAGGTGTGGATTCATAAGATACTCTTGTCCATTATATTTGCATTTGACTTGTGGTATATCCTCTATCGCATGAACAGAGATGGTCTGTACTGAAATAGCAAAAACCATTACGGCCACAAAAGATACTATAGGTAATAATAATCCCTTATTGAAAAATTGGTTGTTGATATGGCTAGCCATTGATTAGATATATTGCTGATATCTTATTAAAGCGATATGAATAAATGATAGTATAATAAACCTTAATCTATTATAGTATATGTTGTCTAGTTCATATTTATCTGGTGGATTTTCATACAGCCACTAATAAACACCTGCTTTCTATTTGCAGATGCTATTATCAGGGTTGTATTTCTGTCCTCCGTGCCACACTCAGAACCACTTAAATAGTTTGCAACTCAACAAGGAACATATCAAACAACGGATTTATTCAGAAAAATTACCTAAGCGTTACAGTTGTCGCACCTATGCTTATAATCGTTAGCTCCTCAGTTAGTAATGGTGACTATTTTAGCACTAAAAGTGTGTACAGTCAACCAGATCCAAACCAAGTGAATTCCAATATTACGGATTCATTAGATGTACAGGATATCCCTCTAGAAAAAGTCCGTGTTGGAGATATTGATGTTGCATATAAGATGTTTGGCAACGGCGAACCTGTTTTGCTTATTAGTGGTGCATCTGTTGGTATCGGTTCTTGGAACCAATCCACCTTAGCAAGTCTCTCCTCAAATCACACGGTGATCGTGTTTGATAGCCGTGGAGTTGGAAATACGACGACTGGTTCCAGACCATTCTCTATGGAGCAACTGGCAAATGATACGTCTGGTTTACTAGATGCTCTGAAAATACAAAAGGCTAATGTGCTTGGATATTCACTAGGATCATTTATTGCTCAACAGTTAACGGTAACCCATCCAGACAAGGTTAACAGGCTTATACTTGTTGCTTCATCATGTGGTGGAGAAAATAGTATACCTCAACCACCTGAATTTACTAAGTTGCAATCTGATGTTACAAACAAATCTCTAAATAATATTACTATTTCTCAAGAGGAGATGAAAAGTCTTGTTTCGTCCTCTTTAGGATCAGGATGGATCAGACTGCATCCTGATTCTCTTGAGAACATCCCAGCGGCCCAGGATGTGTTTGCTAGCATTTCCCCTAATACTATAAAACAGCAGTTTAGCATAGGAGAAGATTGGATGGCAACAAACTGGAGCGGTGTTTGTGATGATCTTGCAAAAATAGCTAAACCCACTTTGCTTATAGCTGGAACCGATGACAATGAGTACGTTCCACATGCTAATTCTCTAGTAATTGCGGGAAAAATTCCAGGGGCCTGGCTTATACAGATCAAAAATGCTGGTCATGCAGTAATGGATCAGTATCCAGATGAAATCAATAAGATATTACAGACATTTCTATCTACTACAGTCCAAAATAGTTGAATCTATTTGTCTATTTGTCGATCGATTGAGCATGAAAACTACGTCAATTTAGTGTAGCCGTATTTGATTCGCTATTGCAGTGAGCTTTATCACTCAACTATAGTCGTTCTTCATTGTCTCCTGAAACCCAAACTATTATTGGAAAAGAGAGTCCTCAAAACCATCTTGATGTTTGTCTTACAAACAGTGCAGTAGTTTATAGTTGTCATCTTAATCATAGTAGGTGCTCCAAAACATCAACCGATTTAATCCCTTAACACTATAACTGGGTAGTAAAGAACCTCTGACTATCTAATATGATTAAAAAATATCCTATCTATTTCCACTCCCAGG
>CAYWRR010000087.1:0-5369 GCA_964460425.1 uncultured Nitrososphaera sp. | reverse complement strand
TTATAACAATGTTGCCAGCATTATCTACATCATTTTCAAAGACTGCGAAGATATTATTGAGAAACTGAAGTCTTCCTTTTGACAATGTTTTAAAAAATATAGAACCAGCATATACTGTCTTTCGTCCCTCAGTAATGTAACCCATTCCGTGACCAGTAAATGTTGCATCTTCCTTTCCATCTTTTGTCCATACTGCTCCCTTGGTTTCACCATATTGTATTCCATTAACTCCTTGCACACTAGTGTATGTGTGTAATTCAGTTACCTCTACTCCCTCCAAACTACCTTCTGTTGTGACATTAAACTCAATTTCTGGATCGTTTGTTACGTCAAGCACTCTCTTGGATATGATCATCCCCTTTAATTCACCAAGCTTTTTTCCTAACATAGTTTTCACATACATTGAAGTCTTAGACTAAATTTATCTGTATTCTGCAGCTGTTTAGAACCAAAACTAATGTCATATAATTTATGCAGGTTTTTATTCAGAATTCATTTTAAGGGAAAACATCTAGAAAGGTCTTTACAAATCTTTGCTTGGCAATTTTAAGCGCGTTTTTCCCCCTCTGTGTTAGAGCATATACTATAGTCTTGCCTTCTTTTTCCTCTTCTATTATAAAACCCATTTCTCTAAGGTTTTTTAGTGCTGGATAGATAGTTCCCGGACTGGGCTTTTCTCCTTTTCTTCTTGCAATCTCATCTGCAAGCTCTTGTCCGTGCATTGGTTTTTTTGAGAGTAAGAACAAAATCAGAAATCCTAACATACCTCTCATATCGCAACAAGCGTTATCATATCTGTATCTGAATCCTCCCATGCTATAATGATAATATTGTATGTCCGATATATATAAATACGTCGTAATACTATATATCGTATATCCAATATGAGTCCAAAAAAGGAGGTGAACAATATGGGGTATGGTTATGGATGTTGTAGTCCAACTAGTTCTCAGAGGCCAAGAAGTTTTCTTACAAAGGAGGAGCGAATCGAGTTGTTGAAAGAGTACAAGAACGATTTAGAAAAGGAAACTCAAGGCGTAGCTGAAAAGATTAAGGAACTTGAGGTAGGTAGATAGGTAGATAGGTAGATAGGTTGAATCGATCCTGTCCAGTCGGTTCCTCCAGTATTATTTTTTGCTTGCAACATGTGCTAGACTGTCCTGATGAGTTGTAATATCTGTCTGTCATTAGCCTATTAACTAACTAACTAACTGTAGAAGAGTCTAGTCTACCTGAGCCAGCTGATCGACGTTTTATAGTTTACTAGATCAAACTCTTTTGTGTTCATGGTTGATGTGTTCTTGGGTTTCCCGACGTGTTCTAAATTTTAACTTGCAAACTCTACAGATTAACCGTCTGGCTCTTAGTCGTTTAGTGAAATCGCTTTTCGGAGTTCTCAGACTACCCAAGTATTCACCGGCGTAAATTAAGTCGCCGTCTTCTTGGAGTTTATCTGAGATATTGGTTAATATTATATCAAAACCATACTGCTTAAGCATCATCAGGCCCTGATCGCTACTGTAAGAAGATAATCTAGTCTTAATATGTTTTCATAAATGAATGGCTCAATAGCGGTTATGAAATCTTTCCGAAGATTCTCAGCTTTTCTAGTATCCTGAGATTGAAGAGCACGAATAATAGGTCCATAATGTGTACTCATGTGAAGCCAATAATGATTTGCACTCAATAGCGGAACACCTAATGCTTCTCGCTCAAAATGAATCCTCTCGATCTTGCTCCCAAGCCGTTTCTTAATTACCTCTGGAATCCCCCATAATACTGATGAAGGAGGGGCATCAGGTGTCTGAGGAAGATACTCTGCTACTGCTAAGAATATCCGACCTACAGCATGTTCTGGTGGCCAGGTTGCAAAAGCAATACACCCCCCTGGTTTTACGACACGAAGAAGTTCCATTGCGACAGCTTCCGGATGTAGAGCAAACATATGTCCAACACTGGATAGAACAACATTAAAAGAGTGATCCTCAAATGGAAGACTCTCAGCATCACCTTCTTTCCATTCTATTCCCTTCGCATCAGCCAGAGATGCCTCTTCTTCCGCATGTACTAGTAGCTCAGGAGTAATATCAATTCCTACCACTTTAGCTCCTTTTTTGCAAGCAATTATAGCGGTATTTCCAGGTCCGCATGCTAGATCCAAAACATAGTCCCCAGACCTGACCTTTGCAGCACGTACTAAATGAGCTGACATGGGTGGGAGTATGACTGATACATCACGATATGAACCCAAAGCCCATACTGTCTTCGCCTGTTGTGTAAAATCTCGGGATTCTTCAGAGGATAATGATCAAGAATCTAGGCTCGTACTCAGCCTTAATTTGGAAACACCTGGAGGCCCGGTTATAACGAAAGAGGTAAGCTCGAATCCAGCAACCGAGGATCGTAGCAACACTGGAGAAGCGATACTTGATGGCATAGACGTTCAAGGAGACAATCCAACAGATCCGCGCTAGGCCGGATTGAAAATGCAGTAATATCTTGTGATATTAAATCCAGATTCTTGGACTCTTTCAATTGGATATTTCAGGTTTGTATCCACTTGAATAAAGCCTGAGCGCTAGACTACAAACAATTAGTCATTCATGCCTTGTATCCTATTAGAAGAGCCATTTCAAGCCATTTCCAATAACAATCTACTTCCACAAATCCCGCATCTTTTAACCAGCCTAACTGTGTTTCCATTGGTAACAATCTATTAGCCCTATCTTCTTTTTCTGGACTGTATCCTATTGACTTGAGAAATCTGATATGCAATTCAACAGATGGTGATGCGACATGTTCTAAATTACAAAATACTCCTGTTGGATTGATGAGGTCATAAATTTCCTCGTAGAGCTCACGCTTACGTTCATGTTTAAGGTGGTGAATAGCAAAACTTGATACAACAGCATCAAAGTAATCTAAATCCGGCAGAGGTTGATTGAGATCATGTTCTATGATCTCGACCATTAAATCGTTAGCAAAATGGTCTCTTGCAGATTTAAGCATTGTTGGAGATACATCAAGGGCTACTGCTTGTATATCTGGTCTATTTGCTTTTATCAGCTTGATTAATCTCCCATCCCCTGTACCCAGATCCAAAACTCGTTTTGTATTTTCAGGCAGATGATCTAACATGACAGATTCACCCTCAGAGCGATGTGGAAGAGTGTCAGCTACATTCAGATATGCCAGAGCATTCTGTGGACTTGACCATTCCTTTGCAGAGCGACTCATGACAAAAAATTCTTTATAGGGATAAAAAAGTGTTGTGTCACAGAATGAAACATCAAGATCTCAGAATCGCATTTTCTGTCGAGAAGATTAAAGATTAACTAATGCCAATAACGTAAAATTATCCATAGGGTCTTCTTACATAAGATTTCTAGCGGTGCTACCCTGTATCTCGTCTATTCATATGGGAATATATTTTATCGATATGGTTTCCTGATTCACAGTTCTCATCAGGATCGTCTTCGGTTACCTGAATACTATAAACGTGATGCACAGCTGTAAGATTCAAATTCCGTCCAAGATATTCAACCGTATGGTTTTGAAAACTAGGCTTACCTAGTCCTGATTCCGTATGTAAGCATCCATTTAAGGTAATATCGCTTGTCAGAAGGCGGTCGGCTGAATAATATGGGTTTGTATCAATCCCTGCAGGTTCCGAAACACTAATAATAAAATTTCCTTTATCACTTTTAAAGACATATGCCTGAAAACCTTCGTCACCTAGAGATGCATCATATGATCCTCCAGCTGTACCCTCAACAGTTAAGAAGGGGGTATTGCTATCCCTCAATCCGAAGTCTGTTATAATATAATCTTCTGTGTGTAGCTTTTGCGCATAGGATGAAGGAACTGAGATGGTTGTCAGAAGTATCGTCACAATCGTGATCGTGTTCAGTAGAAGTATGAGATGATGTCTTTGAACTTTAGATTTTAGTGCCACTTTGAATTTAGCATCAGGTAAGAACATCTGTGGAACTAAAGCCTCTGCGATCGGCGACTCAATAGCCATCTATGATATTGAGACGATGTAGTCCTATAAAACGATACACTAGCGAATTGGGTTCGGTGGAATTCGTACCAAAATTGACTCATTTTTCCCACCCGTCCCTAATGGGCACATTATCTATGATCTCATCAAGACATTTATCCACTGGTGAGCATTCTTTTTCAGTAATTGTATGTATCTTAGTTCAAATCGATTTAGCAAGCTCCATAAGCTCAAACCGATCCTCGTTTAATTCAATTTAGTATTCTCAAAGAAGGCTTCCAGTATGTTAGTGAATTGTTGAGGGTATTGATACATTAATCCATGTCCAGCACCTTTGGTCTGTACAAGCCAAGCTCCCGGGATCTCTTGTGCAATGATCAAAGAGTTAGCCGCAGGTACGAAAACATATTCAGTTCCTGTTATGATCAAGCCCCCTCCTAGAATAACCCGTATCCTTACCGGTGGTCTCCCGCTTGAGCTCTAAACTTTAGTAACATACCTAATATAGGATCTCTGGCGGTACTTATTCCGAGAGTACAGTTCTTTCAGCATTACGGAAACATACGTGGCTCTTGATAGACTACTGGCTACTTTTATGACTTATCCCCTTAAGCAAAATATTTATGAACTCTAAATAGTTTGACAATGCTTATTAAAAGGTGGGTCTTTCTATTTCGAATTGAGTTGAATTGATATATGCTAGCTAGCTTTAGCTTGAATTTTATATCAACAATTACTATGGTTTGTATTCTTGTTATGTTCCTATACTTTCATACTCCTCTTACTTTTTCTCAATCACCAGATACTTCCAAATATGGAGTAAAAATTACATATCCTAATGATGGGCAGGAGGTTCCCGTTGGCGAACATATAATATTTGGTACCACCTCCTATGATGTTACGTTTGGTGATTGCACCGTTTACGCTGATTTGAATGACTTGGAGCCAATGCAAAAGGTAATGCCTGCTGGACCGGACTATACGGAGCTTGGTAGAACATACGATGACTATTCAACTTGGATATTTCCCTATACTAACAGGTACTATTTGATAAATGAGGGAACAAACGAGCTTACTGCCAAACTATCTTGTGATATAGGACCTTTCAACTTAACAAAGTACGATTCAGTAAATGTTACGGGGATATCTACTGGAGACTGAAGACCTAATCTGATAAATATGATTTCGAATAATAGCTCTACGTCTTCCAGGAAGATGAGATGTGCTAAGCGTGGGATTGTTGACTAAGGCACCTGAGATAATAAAAACAAGAACACCACTAATACCGATATTTTGCTATGGACACAGTACATCAGATCTGTTGTATAACGTACAAGCCGCAGTCATCCATGGTGATAGCTGAGCA
>CAYWRR010000086.1:0-8574 GCA_964460425.1 uncultured Nitrososphaera sp. | reverse complement strand
AGATTGGACAAAATTGGCCTTTGTAATGATACAAGGAAAGGCATGGGTCACAAGCAAAGGAGAAGGAAACATTGAGGTAACACAAGCTTACAAAAAGCTGATGACAAAATATATCCAATATCAAAAGGTAGGGGTAGGGAAAATGTGTATCATAATAACGCCAAAGAAAGTAGCGTCATGGAGCAATTCCTGAATTGGAAATGATACAATTTTTTTTGTTTATTTCCAATGATGAAAGTTTCTTATCTGGCAAATCTAGCAAGCTGTTCTGTTACTTCCATCATCTTTTTCACATCTCTGCCTAATGGAGAAAAGGCATAACCAAAAATTATGTGCTCTACTCCCATTGCTTTGATTCTACGTATGTCACTTCCAATTTGATCAATGGTGCCACTCATAGGTAATCTTTGTTGATTGGAGGAAGAACTCGGGGGAGAATCTAGCACATTTGGATATGATAGGACGAATATACGAATATTTGATGGATCTTTGTTTGCCTTTCTTGCGCTTTCTCTCAAGCCGTTTATAGCCTGTTCCTGTTGTTCCAAAGGCACAAATCCAGCAAGCGGTAACCAACCATCTGCATAGTTTACTATTCGTGGGAAGGTCCTTGGAGTAAATCCTCCAAGCAGTATTGGGGGATGCGGCTTTTGTACAGGCTTAGGACCAATTTTTGAAGCTGGTATATTGTAAAATTGACCTTTAAACTCGACCACATCATCAGTCCAAATTCGTTTCAGCACTTGCAAATATTCATCTGCCCTTGCTCCTCTATGCGTGTAAGGTATGCCAGAAACGTCATACTCATCTTTTGACCATCCAATTCCTAGACCTGCAATAACCCGACCACCAGATAAGACATCGAGTGTAGCGAATCTTCTAGCCAGTGTAACAGGGTTGTGAAACAACATATCAATTATACAAGTTCCTAAGGAAATTCGCTGAGTACTATTTGCCAAGTACGTGAGTGTCTCCAGTGGATCAAGTACACTCTGGTATTCGACTGGTATTGGAGCATTAGGTATTCCCGCATAAGGTGTCCGGGGTTTTAGTGGCCATAGAAGGCGTTCAAATACCCATACAGAATCAAGTCCTTCTCTTTCAGCTTCCTTTCCGATATACAGAACATTTTCGCTTGTTGCTAATTCTCCAGTTTGTGGCAAAAGTGTTCCAACCTTCATAAGAAATACAAGGGAAATAGCTCTACGGAGTATTAAAGGACTTAAAAAAATGATTCTGAGGTTTTTGGAAGTTATTTGTTAGTAGTTTGTTTCAGGTGGAGAAACTACAGATTTGCATTATATAACTCTCTAATGCTCTAGAGGAATTTCAGCAGTCATAATGTACATGCTACCTAGTAGCTCAATTCATCTTTACTGATATAGTCGCATTGATGATTAAAATTATCGCCACTGCCCTGGTATTTGTAACAAATGTAGCATTAATAGATGATGATTCTGTGATTCTTGTTTAGTCGAATCTGGCAATTTTATACGGTCATAAGCTAATCCTCAAATATAATAATAATAATTGAAGCCCGCATTTCCTATAGGCCAAATAGCCCTGCTGACATGGTCGTCGAGCATAATGGACTATGAAGCTATACATCAATAATATTCTTTGAGTTACTATGATTGATAAAATTGTTCTAAGAAATAGATATGTTGTCTATCCAGATTGTTCAAGAAAGATTGAAAAGCCTATTGCCTTTATCATTCTGAGTTGAAGATCGCACTATCAATTGCCGGCAGCGACTCAGGGGCAGGTGCAGGAATACAAGCTGACTTAAAGATGTTTTCTTCACTTGGTGTATATGGATGCACTGCGATAACCGCGATAACGGCACAGAACACAAAGCAGGTAGCCGAGATATTCGAGATATCACCGTCAATGGTGGAACAGCAGATAAGATCAGTCATGATGGATATGCGACCAAACGCCATCAAGATAGGTATTTTGTACAGCAGCCCAATAATAGATGCAGTCTATCGTTCACTCAAAAAAAAATCCACCATTCCAATAGTGCTTGATCCGATTCTTGCTGCAGGTACTGGCGCCAAGCTACTCCACACAGAAGCATACAAATCATTTGTATCAAAACTAATACCTTTATCCACTCTTATAACCCCAAACAGGATGGAAGCTGAAAAACTCGCGGACATTCTGGTTAAGACAGAGAATGATTCTATTGAAGCTGCTAGAAAGATCAAAAGGTTAGGAGCAGAAAACGTCATTATCAAAGGCGGGCACCTTGAGTCTGCACATGTGACCGATCTGTTGCTCGACAGTAATGGCAACATCATGAAATTTACAAACCCCAGACTAAAGATAGAGGAAATCCACGGTTCTGGGTGCAACTTTTCGTCAGCAATCACAGCATATCTTGCAAAAGGCGTGGCACTTGCAGAGGCATGCAGGATGGCTAACGAATATGTCCATAGCGCCATCAGAAATGCAGTAACAATAGGAAGGGGCTTGCCCATCGCAAACCCGTTTTCAGCCATCTATGAGGATGCCAATCGCTACCATACCCTAGCGGAACTACAACAGGCAGCAGAAGAGGTCAGCATACTTGATGGTTTTTATAAACTCATACCTGAGACACAGACTAATTTCGCTTATGCTCTTCTTAATGCAGTCAATGTATCAGATGTCGCAGCAGTAAGAGGAAGAATAATCAAGATTGAGAATACCGCTGAACCTGCTTCATACATCAAGTTTGGTGCCTCCAGCCATGTCGCATCAGCAGTTATTGCGTACATGAGTGTCAACCCGGACTTCAGGTCTGCAATCAATATCAGGTTTGATCAAAGGATCGTTGATGTCTGCAAGTCACTATTCTCTGTGGCAAGCTACGATAGGACCCAGGAACCGAAAAAGATCAAAAGAAAGGAAGGGTCTACTGTGGCGTGGGGAATCCTGGCTGCGCTCTCAAAGAATCCCCTAGCAGATGTCATTTATCACACAGGAGATATTGGGAAGGAGCCAATGATAAGCCTATTTGGAAGAAATCCTACCGAAGTCATAAACAAGATCAAAGCAATATTGAAAAATTATTAGTCTCTATAGTTCAATTTATGTTTTATATATAGCATAACTGGAAAAAGACACAAAGCATGAAAGCAGTAATTCTGGCAGGTGGGCTGGGTACGAGGCTCCAGCCTTATACATTCTTTATTCCAAAGCCAATGCTTCCGCTTGGTAATAAACCTCTCCTTGAATATATTATCGAATGGGTGAAGAATGCTGGCGATATCGACCACATTGTCATTTGCGTCAGCTACCTTCATCGAACAATAGAAGACTATTTCGAAGACGGCAACAGGTTTGCAGTCAAGATTGAGTACGCAAGATCGGAGCGTCCACTTGCAACAGCAGGCCAGCTTAAGACTGCTGAGAAGTTGCTTGAAGATGACTCGTTTGTATGTATATATGGGGATTCTATCTATGAGTTTAATTTGCGTAAGATGATAAGGCAGCATAAGGACTCAAAGGCGTTTGTCACCATGGCGCTGCTACAGTACTCTACTAAACTAAAGTACGGATTTATAGATATTAATGGTCAGGATAAGGTCACCGCATGGCGTGAAAAGCCTGAGATAAGTGGCCTGATAAATATCGGTTGTTACATTATGGAACCACAGTTTTTGAAGATAATACCCAAGTCAGCTTCATTTGGAATGGATGATGCGGTAAGGAAGGCGCTGGAGCAAAGGAGAACTGTCAAAGGATTTAGGATCGAAAGCGGCTTTATGGACATTGGTGACAAAAAGTCATACTTGGATGCGTACAAGCAGTATGTAAGCAAGCTGGGCAAAATATAGATGAGCATAGCCCTGTTTGAGGATTCACATTGGCAAAGGTTCGTGCCAATTTCACTTACAAAAGCTACATTTGACATCAAGGTAGGAGCAAAGAGCTTTTTTGAAGAGCACCAGCTGGCTCCAGAAATACTGCTTACAAGAGAGTATCTTGCATCTGTCACTGCCGAGCGACATCCTAACTGCAAGATAAACCCAAGCTCCATAAGTAGCGACACTGTGTTTGTTAATGGACTACTCCACCCTGGGGCAATCTTTCCTGAGCGCCTGTTCAAGATAAATCAGACCTTTGCCATAACTGCCAGCAGCAGCAGGAGGCTGCTTGTTGCGAGATTTGACGTCAAAGACATAGAATATCTGCAGGATTGCGCTACAGCAGGCAAGAGCATAGATGTTAAGAAACTAAAAGTGGAAAAATTGACCAATTTCGAAGATCAAGACACTCAGGGGATCCTCTCAGAGCCTTGGGATATAATCAGTGTACTTGAAAATTCCCTTGCAAAGCAGGTATCTAGTATGAAAAATGAAACATGGCTAGGGGAAGAGGTCACGGTTACTGGCAATAACAGTGTAGCACTTGGGAGAAATGCCTCAGTAGAAGTTGGAACCGTACTTGATGTAAGATATGGAGGTATATACATAGGGCCGGGAGCTTATGTTGCTGCAAGCAGGATAGTAGGCCCAGCGTATATTGATGGAATGGCGCAGGTTAAGCAGTTCACTATCATTGAAGCTAGCTATATCGGCTACAACTGCAGAATTGGAGGGGAAGTTGAACACTCTGTGATTTCTGAGCATACGAACAAAGCGCATGAGGGATTCATTGGCCATTCATATATTGGCGAATGGGCCAACATTGGTGCTATGACCACTACATCGGATCTTAAGATGACATATGGAAACATCAAGATGAGTAGGGGCAAGAACAAGAAAATTGACACTGGTCAAAACAAGATAGGTTCATTTTTCGCAGACATGGTCAAGACATCAATTGGTACTCTTATTTATAGTGGCAGGCGAATAGGTGTTTCTGCTCACTTGCATGGCCTTGTTGCACAAGATGTGCCAAGCTTCACTATCTATGGCACAAGCATAGGAGCAAGAAATGTCGAACTGCAGATTGATTCGATAATAGAAACTCAGAGGAAAATGATGGGGCGCCGTAACCAGACTATGACCAAAGCATATGAACAAATGATAAAAGAATTATTTGCCATAACTGCACGGGATAGAAAGCTGGCTGGTGTCAGGAGAGGCAAGTTTGCTCTCTAATCCTACATGTAGTTAAGTCCCTGACTTTCTTTCCAGAGCCCTAGCCTCTGGTGCAGCCAGGGGTAAAAATTGGCGTCGCCATTTTCAAATTCCTTCTTGATTATTCGGATGATATTTTTTGAAACATCCCCTGGTTTGCCGTATATCCGCTTTTTATGTCGGAGCTTCAGTCCCAAATCTTCTTCTCTATTGTAAGCCTCTTTAACCATAGATACTATCCAACCCGCACTCAGTGGCGGAACAAGTATGTTGCTCTGTGCATCAAATATCGTTTCTGGCCTGTCGGTATTGAGCCTAACTGTCATAGATGTTACATTAGGAAAGTAGAGCAGCTCCTCTTGCATTGAGCCAGAATCTGTCATTTCAGCCCAGCAGTGTCTGCTGTCAAGGAATTCTATGACATGTGAGTATTCCTTCCATAAAGGCGTCATTAGTAATTTTTCTGGATACTGCTCGGCAAGACTATGCAATTTGAATTCAAGACCGTATTGTTTGAGTGCAGCTACGGTGGCGTTTAGCAAGACTAGGACAACTTTCTTGTCTGTGGTCTTGATAAGTTCAACAAGCCCCTCAATAATTGAAATAAAGCGCTTCTTTGTCAAGTTTTCTCGCCTATGAATCTCCATCCTTATCCAATCATCCCTTTCAAGCTGAGGATAAAAAGAAAAGATGCTCTGTTGGGGCTTTTCTTTCCTCTTGATGTGAATTGCATCTACTACCGAGTTGCCGACAACGTAGACAAAGTTCTCCGGATATCCTTCCCTCACTAGATTATCCTTGTTAAGCTTCGTTGGAGCAAAGAAGAACTGTGTGCCTGCCGAACATATCCATGTGTCAATCTGCTCTGGAAAGGGTTCTTCCCTTGCAATAAACCATTTGCCGTCAAATTGGCTGCCGACAAATTTTTGTATCTCGGGTCTTGTCGGGTCTCGTCCCATCTTTAGTAACTTTATGGCTTCGGGGCTCATAGAACGAAGGCCTGCCTCATTCTGCCCAACCTTCTGACCCATGCCAAAAACCCATGCAAGTGGGGCAATGCCTGCCACCAGTGTATCGCCATGCACTATCGGAAGGAGAGACTCAGTCCCAAAGTGCTTCTTGCAGTACCTCCCAAACGAGCCGAATTTGAATATTAGCTCGCTTGCCTTTTCCATCAAGTCTCCCCTTATCTGGAGGTTGCAGCCAATAAACTTCTGCAAGTGGAACTCTTCTATGCCGAATCTTAGTACTTCGTCAAAATGTTGACCTGTGTCAACTACAAATACCGGTAGTTTTTCCCTTACTGCTTCAAGTACAAGCGGAGCCTGCTTGTAAAAATCTGGCTTTGTGCCAGTGACTATCGCAAGAACGGGGCTTTTGTCTCTTCGAGCCTTGTCAAAAACGTAGTGGATATTGTCTGACACCTCGATAGGAAGCGGGTTCGTTGACATATCGATTTCCCTAAAGCGACTAGTATTCTTTCTCAACGAAGATCATCTAAGTCTCTGCTGTGGATGTACCTTCTTTTTGATGCAACAAGCATGTAGCCTCCTATTCCAGTTACACCTGCGCCAGCTGGCATAAAGATGAAGGGCACTACTCCCACTGCTCCTACAATATACTGGCTTGCGATCTTTGGCACCATCGTTACACCTATGGCCATACCTGCAACAATTGTGACGCCAGCTGCTATCAGCAGCGCGCCACCTAGCCGGGAACCATAGGTCTTGGCCATGACAAATGCAAAGCCAGCGAGTACTAGGCATGGAGCAGCTGAGATAAAGATGAGCTGCAGCAGCAGGCTGCCTGGCTCAACCACCCGCTCAGGCCCTATCCCTTCAGGACCGATCAAAAAGTTGTAAAATGATAGCAAAAGGGCGACAAACATTGCCGCAAGGCCGAGGGATGCGAGCGACATCCAATCTTCCAGCTTTAAGTTCATTATTAATACCTGATTCTATCATTGGTTCATAATTAAATCATATGGTCTAGCTCTAAGCAAGCCCTCAGTGGCCTATTATTCTTGTATCATAGATGTAGAGGTCAACTAGCATGATCATTTGGTCAGACGATTCCTACAAGCCCTGCTAGCTCTTTCCTGCATGATGAGCCCAGTATTTCAGCTGATTTTTCTGGTCTTACATAGTTAATGAAAACCCCAAAACCCCGCTCAAGGCCTGACCAAGTATTCATTTGAGGATATACTTCAATATGCCAGTGGATCAGGCGGCTGTTCTTCTTCTCCGGCGACAGGTGGAATACAAGGTTGAATGGAGCATCCCTGAGCGCCTTTGACATGCCACCAAGTGTAGCTCGCAGCATCAGTGCAAGGTCATTAATCTCCTTTTGTGTTATCTTCGAAAATGAGGTTATGTGTCTTTTTGGATAGATCCAGAATTCATATGGGTAAGTAGGAGCCCAAGGACAAAATGCAATGAAATTGTCCGTAGCAAGAATCTGGCGCGGACCGCTTGATTCAACTCCGATGAAGCTGCAAGCAGGGCAATTGCCGTTCTCATTCACGAACCTGTGTGCTCCTTCTGCCTCCATGTCAATAACCGGAGGTATAGTAGAAAAAGTAACTATGTTTAGGTGAGGATGACTCACCTGAGCACCTGTGCTGGCACCACTATTGACGTAGATCGAGACGTATGTCACACTTTTTTGGGTGTAAAGCCACCTTACGCGGTCTTGGATGACCACAAGTACATTGCCCCATTGTTCGACAGAAATATGCGAAAGGCTCTGGTTATGATCTGGCGATGCAACCACTATCTGATGGTATCCATATGCCGGCTCGCTGTACAATGGTTTGTCACTGTAGCTTGTAGTAGAACCAGTGACAACTACTGGTTTTTCGCTCTGAAATACCCTCACTGACCAGTCCTCTATTATGCTGTCCTCACTATCTGAGAGACGCTGGAGCATACCTTCCTTGACCACAAGCGCTAGGACTGCCGGCTCAGTCATCGACTCATTACCAGGACAGTACGGGCAATTGCCTCTATCGCCATTTCTATCCTCTGATGTAGCTTGGCTAGCTTCAGGCATGACAATAAACTTGTCAAGAACATAATCTTTGCGTAAATCACCCAAATTTTTCAGCCTAGAAAAAGCTCTAATTGCTTTTAATTAAATGTTCTGTAACTTTTTATGCTCTATTAACTTAAGCATTATCTCCAATAATAAACATGTTATTGAACCTTATTCTTCTGTCAGAAGAAGAACAAGAAGGATGCAGTTAGCCGGAATTGACGTAGCGAGATATGAGAATGATGGCGCCTTGATAATCCTCGATTCCAAAACAGTATACCATCAGCCAGCTTTGGAAGAACACGAAAAATACAGTATTATTAGTATCTTGGCTAGCATTAGAGAGGTCAAAGTACGTGATAAAAAGGGATCACATTGTTTAGTGATCTGGGTACATCTATTCTGAACAATAGGATAGGTGACCTCATTTCATATGAACTATCAATACCTCTGAAATTTGATTCTCATG
>CAYWRR010000085.1:0-8617 GCA_964460425.1 uncultured Nitrososphaera sp. | reverse complement strand
TTAATCCAAATTTCGAACATGTCTAGCAAAAGTGTGAGCGCTAAACGCACAATTCGGTTCACACAAAGCATATGTCCAGACTGCAATATGATTCTGGATGCTGAGGTCTTTGAAAGAGATAGTAAGGTCTTTATGAGTAAGACCTGCCCTACACACGGTGAGTGCGAAGAGCTATACTTTGGCTCATATGAAATGTATAAGAAGTTCAGTACCTATTGGATGGATGGCAAGGGCGCCCAAGCGCCAAATGTCATGATAGACAAGTGCTCATGCCCCAATAACTGTGGACTTTGCACTAACCACCTTTCACATTCTGGGCTTTCCAACATGATAATCACCAACAGATGTGATCTGACATGCTGGTATTGCTTCTTTTACGTCAAGAAGGGTCTTGAAGGAGCTTACCTGTATGAGCCAAACATGGAACAGATAAGGGCTATGATGAAGACACTCAAGGCAGAAAAACCGATTGCGGGTAATTCTATCCAGGTCACAGGCGGCGAGCCGATGCTCCGGGATGACATTATTGAAATCATCAATATAATGAAGGAAGAGGGTGTAGACCACATACAACTTAACACCAACGGTATCAAGCTGGCCATGTCGCCAGAAACTATGCGTCAGATAAGAATGTCGGGTGTCAACAACCTGTATCTTTCATTCGATGGCGTAAGTCCAAGGACAAATCCCAAGAATCACTGGGAAATTCCCTATACATTGGAATCTGCAAGAAAGTGCGGAATGACTGTAGTATTCGTCCCAACCGTCATCAAGTCGATCAACGACGATGAGCTTGGTAAAATCATCGGATACGCCCAAAAGAACCTAGATGTAGTTCACGCTGTCAACTTCCAGCCTGTGTCCCTTACAGGCAGGATGACAAAGAAAGAGCGTGAAAAATACCGAATTACAATTCCAGACTGCATTGAAAGAATCGAAGAGCAGACTAATGGTGAAATTTCAAAAGACGCATGGTTTCCAGTTCCTTCATGCATGCCCATGACAAATGTGATTGAGGCGTTTAGCAAGAAGCCTAAGTATGAATTGTCTATACACTTTGCCTGCGGCGCAGGCACGTATGTGTTTGAAGATAGGGATACAAAGAAACTGATACCTCTCACGTCGTTTGTTGACATCAAGGGAGTCCTTGAATACTTTGAAGAAAAGGCCGACGATATCAAGTCAGGTGCCAATAGGTACTGGGCACTCCTTGAAGTAGTCCGTAAGCTAAAGCAATTTGTCAACAGAGACAAGCAGCCAAGAGGCCTAGATCTGGCAAGAATGTTCTCAAGCATCCTGCTCAAGCGCAATTTCGACTCTGTAGGCTCATGGCACGTAAGGTCACTCTTCCTTGGCATGATGCACTTCCAAGATAAGTACAACGAGGATCTTGAAAGACTCCAGAGGTGTGACATCCATTATCTTACTCCAGACCTCAGAATCATCCCGTTCTGTGCATTCAATGTCATCCCAGAATGGTACCGCGATAGAATCCAGAAGAAATATAGCATCCCAGTCGAAGAATGGGAGAAGGCTCATAGTCAGACCTTGGAAGCAGGACTCTACCGAGGCTTAATGAGAAGGGGTAAGCCAGAGGCCCAGATGGGTTGCGCTCTCTCAGAAATGCACAAGTCCGCTGCTTTAGAGCAAGCAGACGATCATAAAGGAATAGAGCTGCGCAACAACATGGCTGGTGCGTAAGCAGATACACGCATACATCTTTTTCTTCTTTTTAGTATTGAACAATTGAACATATTCTGTGCCTACGCAAGTCTTAAATTTAAAAAGTAGATGTTCCAATTGCCATGATGACTATGATGATGTTGTGCTACCACAAGAAGAATGCCCAACTATATTGCAGAAGTGCTCTACTGTTACAGCAGTTGCATACATGTGGGTTAGTCATTTAAGCTACCTTCGTGTTTGCAGATTCCGCTTTTGTTGGTGCCCAGGTCTTTTATTAGAAGTGAGAAAAATCTTCAACACAACAACTCTACCTCCAACAATTGTTTGTCAGCCTACTACCTTATTATCCTATTATCCGGCTGCTGTCAGTTACGGGTCTTGCGTCTACTACTACCGGATGTGAAAATGTTGCTATTGTATTTTTGAAAGTTAAAATTGGATAGGCTACATGCCAAAGTCATATGAACCTAAAGCAATGGTGTAAGCTCGATGAGCAGTTCTACATTGCAGAAATAGATGAACGATATAAGCAGCATGCAGGCCTACCCTATAGCGAACACCTGAGAGCGGCTTGCAGAAATGAGGACTATTAGTGCAGAGACATTCGTTAACTTCTTTTCGCAGCCAAGGAAATTCTTAAGCTCGCTCGAAAACATTGCAGATTCATCAACAAAAAACTTGAGCTCAAGCTGTACAATTTACGCAATGAAAAGATTATTTCTTCACGCTACAGCTTTGCCAGAGCTCCAGTTAACTGGAGTACATGGCGTCAGTTCAACAGTATTGAAAAGAATCTGAAAAAGCGCAAGCATGTATTGATGAATTCATTCCAAATACAAGATACACCTCACCTGTTATCAAGGAGCGCTTTGACCATATGGATGGAATTTACCGCAAGTACTCCGACAACAAATTGACTCCTTTAGATGTCTACCTCGAGAATGAAAAGATCTCTTACTCTTATTTGAGAAACTTTGTGAGGTCTATGGGAAGGCAGGCAAGAAGACCCTTTCAAGAAGCGCTTCACTCTATCTGGAAAAGGATGCTCGGGAGGAAAGCAGAATATTATGATGATTTCTATTTTTTCCGCAACAGACTATATGCCGATCTTGAGAAAGAGTTTGTCGTGTAAATCCCACAGCACAAGTCAGACACACCCTTGCAACAATGCAATTTGACCTGTCTCCAATCCATATCGATACGGAACAGCGTAAGAATAAGTATCCATCACCAATATGCTTCTTTGTACAGGTGCCATACGATATCCGGATGTTGTACAAAAGCGAAAGCCCCTATTTTGACCTGCAGGGATGTTACCATGAAATGAGACATGCAGTACATGCCTCTTCAATTAGCGCGGAGGCAGAATATTGGAATTGCTACAGTTTTTCAATGGGAATAGCCGAGATATTCTCAATATTCCTAGAGCGGCTGACAAAGAATAGGAAATATTTGTCATCGCTTGGAATTAAGAAGAAACATATTCTTGAAGAGATTGAGGCAAGGAACAAATTCATGGATCTGTTCTTTGTCACCTTCTACACGGTCAATTCGCTAATGAAGGCTGAGTTTTGGCATGAGAAACTATCGATAGAAAAGGCAAGCGATGTATATGCGCGACTGATAAAGGAGTATACCGGCTTAGAAATGCCGGGTGAATATTGGATGCTACACCACATACTACCAGATGCAATAATGTATGTGCCAAGCTACTTGATTGCTGCGGTTCGTGCTGTTGAGCTTGATCATCACCTGCGAGATAGGTTTGGAGAGAAATGGTGGAAACAAGTGGAAACAGGTAAATATATTCGCGAAATAATACAGCCGGGCGCTGCGATAAACTTATCGACATTCTCTAGGTTTGATAGCAGCCTGTTCATGAACGAACTAACAGATATTGGCAGCATGTAAAATATGAGCCTATAACCTATCTTCATCTCTCAAGGAAATGTAGTACTTTGCATAGTGCAAAAGACCTATGCTCAATAAGAAGTCAACTATTGCAAAGAAGTGTATGCTGCTTATGATAATTTGACTATGTAGAAGTCATAGCATTGGACATGCAATTTTCCTTGCATACACAATCTATGACTTAATACAAATATTGGCTTTTGTAAGCTCTGACTAGAAGACTACGCCTACTTCAGTCTTTTCTTCTTTTGTAAGCGCGCGGTAGCCTTCATTATCGATAATGACAACATTGATGTTGTCGCCTGTTCCCGCATTTCTCCTAATAGCAGCTGCTATCGCGTGCATTGCTATCTTGTAAGCATCATTTACGCTCATATCATCCTTGTACTCCGATTCTAGATAGCCATATGCAACAGGAGAGCCACTGCCAGTCGAGATGAACTTCTCTGTTGTCATTGATCCAAACAGATCTATATTGTATATTTGGCCATCTTCTTCTTTTGTCCAGCCCGCCATTATTATCTGGACATAGTATGGGAAGAATCGCTGGTTGAAAAGCACATTTGAGCATAGCCTTGCAGCAGACTTAATTGGCATCAACTCCTTGTTCTGGAGCCTATAGAGGTTAGAATTGTAACGCATGACGTCAACAAGGTTCTGTGCATCTGCCACACCACCGGCTATAGTCATTGCCAGATGACGGTCGACCTTTTGAATCTTCATCACATGCCTGTCGGCGATAAAGAAGCCTGCGCTTGCGCGTGTATCAGCAGCCAAAACTATGCCGTCCTTGCAAATTAGGGCGCAGGTAGTGGTTCCTTTCTTTATCTGATCTGCAATATAATCAGGATATCTCTTGTCGTGAGGATACATTTATGGAACTGAGTGAAGCGACCTGATTTAAAACTATCTGCCTGGCCGCTTGGCTCTGTTAAGCCAAATCTCCTTACTTTAAGGCGATATTGCTTCCTTTCTTTTGTGAAACAGGTAGCAGTTGCTTTTTCTTTGCTTTTGCTATCATCAGACTGATTGACATTCTGTGATTACGTTACTTGTGCTATTTGAAGAAGCCTGGCTAATAATACGACTGAATTTTTTTCGCTGTTTTGACTGTGAAAATTGGTAATAGAATACTTAAGTTAACAGAGCCTCCGTTTGTCTGTTTATTTTATATTCCTCTTTTGAGATATTTCTTCTCTAAGTAGCTTGCAGCCAAAGACAATATTTGAGAAGATC
This sequence comes from uncultured Nitrososphaera sp., assembly GCA_964460425.1. Classification (GTDB taxonomy): domain Archaea; phylum Thermoproteota; class Nitrososphaeria; order Nitrososphaerales; family Nitrososphaeraceae; genus Nitrososphaera. The sequence goes on along the minus strand of CAYWRR010000085.1, from coordinate 3,784 downwards.
TGGGACCGTCATATAGTCTATGAAAAAGAGGTGGAGGAGGGCGGTCAGTCTTTGTTGTATATAGATCGGCATCTTATTCACGAAGTGACATCACCTCAAGCTTTTGATGGGCTTAGGATGAGTAAAAGACGCGTCAGGAGGCCAGAGCTGACTTTTGCCACTATGGACCACAATGTCCCGACAAATGACAGGTCGCTTCCAATTATAGATCCGATATCGTCGATACAGATCCAGACGCTTGTTCAAAACTGCAAGGAGTTTGGCATAACACTATTTGATATGCATAGTCCAGATCAGGGTATTGTGCATATCATTGGACCAGAGCTTGGATTAACTCTACCGGGTACCACTATAGTATGTGGGGATAGCCACACCTCAACCCATGGTGCCTTCGGCGCCTTTGCGCTTGGAATTGGGACAAGCGATGTGGAGCATGTTCTTGCCACCCAGACTATATGGATGGACAAGCCTCAGACATTTGCAATAAATATCGAAGGGAGGCGCAAAAACCCTCATGCTATCACAGCCAAGGATATCATACTCTACATTATCAGGACTATTGGCACTGCAGGCGGTAGCGGCACAGTGCTTGAGTACCGCGGCAAAACAATATCCGATCTTTCTATGGAGAACAGGATGACAATATGCAACATGTCAATAGAGGCAGGCGCAAGGGCTGGCATCATAGCACCTGACGAAGAGACATTTGACTTTATCAGGGGTAGACGCTACGCCCCCAACGCCGAGCAGTTTGAGAAAGCAGTAGAACACTGGGAGGCCTTGAGGACGGATCCAAATGCAAAGTTTGACAAGTCCATCACCTTCAATGTTAGTGAGCTTGCACCACAGGTTAGCTGGGGAACCAATCCGGCGATGGTGGTAGACATTACTGATACCGTGCCACACCCAGACCAATTTTCTAAGGGAAATGAGAATGAATACAAGGCTGCGACCCGTGCACTTCAATACATGGCACTAGAGCCAGGAACGCCAATTACAGACATAAATGTTGACAGGGTATTCATTGGATCCTGCACAAACTCGCGGCTTGAAGATTTGCTAGAGGCATCACTTATAATAAAGGGAAGGAAGGCCTCCCCAAAGGTACGTGCAATGGTAGTGCCCGGCTCCCAACAAGTCAAGGCGGCTGCAGAGCGACTTGGGCTTGATAGAGTTTTTAAGGAGGCTGGCTTTGAATGGCGCGAATCAGGATGCAGCATGTGTCTTGGTATGAACCCTGATATACTTGCACCTGGTGAGCGATGCGCAAGCACTTCAAACCGCAACTTTGAAGGAAGGCAGGGAGTTGGAGGAAGGACACACCTTGTGAGTCCCATTATGGCGGCAGCAGCTGCAATTGAAGGACACTTTGTAGATATAAGGGAGTGGCTCTAAGTGGAACCTTTTATAGTGCTCAGAAGTAAGGCAATACCGCTTGACAGAATAAATGTCGATACCGACCAGATAGTGCCAAAGCAGTTTTTGAAGTTAGTTAATAGGACCGGCTTTGGCAAGTACCTGTTTTACGATTGGCGCTTTGATACAGATGGCAAGCCAAGGAGCGACTTTGTGCTAAACAACCCAAAATACTCTAGCCGGCAAATACTGCTTACACGTGATAACTTTGGCAGCGGCAGTTCAAGAGAGCACGCAGTATGGGCCATACTTGACTATGGATTTAGAGCGATAATTGCACCATCATTTGCAGATATTTTCTACAATAACTGCCTCAAAAACGGAATACTGTCTGTGCGCCTTCCAGATCATGAAATAGACTATTTGTTCAGTGACGAAGATCTTTACATCAAGATTGATTTGGCAAAACAGAAAGTTACAGCCGGCCTACACACTATGCATTTTGAAATAGACAATTTCTACAAGAAATTGCTACTTGAAGGCTTGGACAGCATTGGACTCACCTTGCAGCTTGAAGACTATATTGCAAGGTATGAAATACAGAAGAAGATGTTTGCTTTGCAAGGCAACTAACAAGATTTTTATCCTAACTACATTAAGGGAATACGAAGGTAGTTGGCTGGCATTGTGGCTATTTATAGCGACGGTTCAAATAGCAAGAACAACAATATCCTCTACTACCTTGCCCATTCTATGAGGAGGTTGCAACACAGAGGCAAGGCATACTGGAAAATGATAGTAGGTGAAGGTGCCGCTGGTGCAGAAGGCTCTCTTCCTACAGACGAAACGATCCTGCGCATAGCACAAAAGGAAAAGCTTTTCGGAAACAATGGCATTGGCTACCTCTCAAAGAGGCCGCCGCCCTTTCCTAGCATGAACAGCATCTGGGTTGTATTTGATGGATTCTTTGTAGATACTGAAAAGCTCCACCTGCACCCATATATCGGTTCTGCGAGGGACTCTGATTCACTTTTCAAGATCTACCACATTTTTACTAAACTCTTAATTTTTGAGAAAAACCCTGAGCGCGCTGCCGAGTTTCTAGACAGGCATCTCAGAGGGAACCTGATGATCAAGGTGGGAGACAGAATTTACGTATACCGCGACAGGACTGGATTCAAGCCTCTTGTAAGTGCAACCAACCGCGACAAGACCCTAAATATCATAGCGTCTGAAAACTCTCTCAGAACCTCTCTCATTAACATGGAATTTTCAGACGTCAAGCCCGGCCAACTCTTGAAGATTGACAAATACAGTGGGCTCGAAGTCCTCACAAGCGAGTCTACGATAGGGTTGATGATGGATCCCTTTGAGTTCATAAGGGAGTCAAATGTAGTAGCGACGATCAATGGCAAGAGCATCTACCAGATCCGCAAGAATATCGGCAAAGAGCAGGCCAACTTTTTGGCTAAAGAGTTAGATATAGACTTGGCCTTTGCAGAGCCTGATTATACTCGCCCAATGACTCTGGGCTTTAGCCTTGAATATCAAAAGCATTCAAAAGTGTTTGAGTTAGCTGAAGGCGTAATTAAGGATAGATACGATGACGCAGACCACATGATCGACTTTTCAGAGCTAGTGAGCAAAAACAAGCTACTCACTACCGGTAGGTCACTCAAATTTATCATCCAAAATCTAGTGCAGGGAAAGAAGATAGCTACAGTGCAGGGCACAATTCAGACAGGCAGCACAACACGGGAAACAATATATTATCTAAAGAACACTAGTGCAAAGCGCATTGATGTAGCCGTGAGCTATGTGCCAACAGTGGATGGAAGGCAGGTTGGGCTGTATACACAAAACCGCGACCTCATTGCAAATAAGTACATGGGCAAGGTGTCATCCATCGATGAGCTCAATCAAAACATTGCCAAAGAGCTAGGGGCAGATTCTTTATATTACAACTCACCGGCTGTTCTAGCAAAAGGCATAGGGGTGTCAGAGAACAACCTATGGTTTCCTGAGTGGGTGAGATTCATTGATTACAAATAAGAGCAAGCGATATCCTTCCTGCGAATCCCTCTTCACCTGACAACATTCAGATGCTATATCAATATAGGATGGCAGGTATGACTGCTTATAATACATGCTTGTAACTTCTTCAGCCTTAGTTCTTCCTCCTCCCTTTTTCAGCGGTCTGAATAATCCATAGTTAGTAAACATTACATTGTTACGGTTCCTGTAGGTAAAATGACGGATGATGAGTCAGTTCTCTTAATGAGGAAAGTATTATCAACTAACACAAGAAAGTAAGAAGAAGAGAAGAGCGTCTATGTTTCCATGTATGGAGAGAGGGGGGTTTATATCCTGCTACTATTCCGCTTCTCATTCTACTTCATTCACGCTTCTTCTTCAGTAGGAACTAACT
>CAYWRR010000084.1:0-8634 GCA_964460425.1 uncultured Nitrososphaera sp. | reverse complement strand
TCCAAAGAATTTCAGTTGAAAAAAATACAATGTAAAGACTTATGCAGGTTCTGACTTTGAATTACTCGAAAAATGTAAATTATGTGTAAAAGGATCTGTACTAGAGATCGCAAGAGAGGATTCAACAATGCCAGACTTAGCATTCTTAAGCCTATCGGCATTGTGTGCTGGCGATATTTTCTGTATCGTTATATCCATACTGTTTTTAGCCATGTAAGTGCAATACCTCTTGCAATTACAATATGGCGATACGATATAGATGTGTCCACTGCAATATTGTCTTGAGTGGCGAAGGTGCTTCTAGGCATTACCTTGCTAACCCCACCCACAAGCTTGAGAAGCTGCCTCCTCCGGTAAAGCCGGTGAAGAATACACGCTAGCTATTCCCTTATACTTTCTAGAGTTGAGACTACCTGCCACAACATGGTGCGGATATGTGACTGCATCTGAGGGCTTTGAGTTGCACTGTCAAGCAAACTTATTGCGTTAGCAGCCCTCACTGAGACGCTTCCGCTCTTCTCATCCTTGAGCGCAAGAAGCACTTCTTTTATCATGTTTCGAATACTCTTCTGAATATCGCTGTTTCTTGTAATTGAGTCCAGAGTTTCAATGGCGCGAGCAAGGCGCTGTTGATTTTCTTTTTCTTTAAGTTGCCTTTTTGATGATGTCATTATGCAGGCCTCCAAACGACTGCTTATCTACCTGATAGTTGCTTTTGAATGTTTTTGTGGTCGCTGGTCTCACAGTGATATGTACATGCAGCATTGAATGATCTTTATATCTGGAACCTTTTTAAATCAGGCAAAAACATTCGACATCATCTTTTTCACGCTACTCCTTCCTACAAAAACATGCTATCTTGCACTTCGAAACCAGAATACTGAAGATCTCTGTCTATATCTATATATATGCTACCGGTCTGATTGCATACCTTAAATGGCCTATTATCCATATATTGAGCCTAACAGATGCTCCTAAATGATGGTAGAAGAGCAACTAAGGTGCAACATTTGTGGCGTCGTCACAGTGAGCCTAAGCCAAGCAAAGCAACACGCATTAACATCTTCTCACGAATTGAATAAGTCAAAGCTCGAGCAAGAGCTCTATGCCGTAAGAATCAAAAATTATCAAAATGACAGCTCAGTAATTGCAAGCTGGAAGAAAAGCTCTATGCAATGATATCATTTAAAGAATATCAAAAGTACTGGCACAATACAGCAGCACGAAACAAAGTTATCATCTATAGATTCTTCGAATCATCAAATAATTATCTAAAGGTGTGTACGAATCTATTAGTCCCTCTCTTCCTCTATTTGGTAACTTTTATACAAAATAGCCAACGAATGGTTCGCTCAACTCTAGAAGTTTCTTATTAGCAACTCTTTTCGATCTTCTGTATGAACGTAATTGAAAAGTAGTCAATTTGTAGTATAGCGTCTATTATATTGTTAGTTTGATTGCAAATATTGTTCATATTAGTCTGAACGCTCGAGGCGGCGGCGAGCATCTGGCAGTCGCCACGATAAAGGCGATTTCATCTATGGGGATTGGTGTTGAGCTCTCCACAGTTGAAAAGCCTGATATGCCCTTGATAAATGATGCCTACGGCACAAGCTTACATGGAGATATCAAAAAGATTAGAACACTCAATGTCCTCCAAAAACATAGGCCACACAATTGTAGCCTCACGGTTAATACTCATGGGGACATGCTTCCATTTTACCACAAAGACTTCCAAGAAGAACGTGATCACATACTGCCACTATCCTATTGCAAGATACTTGATTGATTGCTGTGACCCCGATTACTTGGCAGTCCTGCAGAAATGTGTCTTTTAGGTATGACGCCTGCAATATGCAATGGATACTACCATGCGGCCAGGAGTGCTTACATCAAAATGATGTTAAACCTTACTGTTCTTACTAACTCAGAATTTAGCCGCAAGGCGATCTTTAAGACATTTGGGGTGGATTCGACCATTCTACCCTACCTGTCGATGTCGATATATTCCGTAACACGTGTCTACCATCAAACGTACGCGATGAATCTATCTTGGTAATCTCGCGCTTTCACCCAAGTAAAAAGATAGAGAACGCCTTATATCTTGCCAAGCTGGCTCGTCAAAACTAGGTTGGCGTATGCATGAACATTATAGGAAATACGCCACCGGATAGCATTGGATATTTAAATTATCTCAACGATCTTGTAAGGCAGTGTGGCTTGGAGGATTTTGTCAGATTTGAGATGAACATCAGGTTTGATAGGCTGCTCGATCCCATGCTCAGGTCAAAGGTCTATGTTCACCCCCCCACACCAGGAGAACCCTTCAGCACATCTACTGTGGAGGCGATGAGCGCAGGCATTATTCCAGCCGTTCCAGATATGGCAGGGCATACAGAATTTGTTCCAGCAAGATACCAATTCCATACCTATGGAAAAGGAGTACAAGCAGCAGAAGCGCTTGCTGATCCGATATCGGAACGGATCAAGTTAAGCTATTCAACACAGAAGTACTCTGTTACAAACTATATCAAGATATTCCAACAAATATTGTTCCGAGTTACGGATATCGGCAAAAAGCTTCTGGAATCAAAGCCTATCATTTCGCTTTCAAAAGGGCAACCAGAATCCACGACTGCCTGATCTAGATAGCTCGTGTATACACATATGCTGTATCAAGTATCTGGTCTGTGGTCCAGAGCGTCGGCAAGGAGATAGTGCCTATAAGTTTCAGACCAAAACTTGCAATTATATTTCCCCATCCCCAGCAAGTACAGTCTCTTGTAAGAGACCTCATTACATAGCTTCCCATAAAATTAAAGCCAGCATTATGCTTTATCTCCTCAACTGACAACACATTCCGGATTACGCTATTTGCAAGCATTTCTCCCATTTCTGGCAGTCCCGAGATAAAGAATATTGGGTTTGACAGATCCAAGCTGCCGTAGTCAAAGCGCGTAGCGTCTGTCCTTATGACATTATAGTTGACACCAGTGCTATGCAACACTGCATCTTGCAGTTCCACAAGCTCGTCGTCGATCTCTATGCCGTATGACTCCATTCCTAGAACACTTGCACAATATGCTATTCTACCATCGCCAGAACCAACATCGATCAGCTCATCAAACCCAAGCGACTTTGCTTCCTGTGCAAGCGTAAAGGCAGACAGCATCCACGTAGGGTAAAATAGTTGGTAGCTTGTGTCATGTTTTTTACTGCTCAGCCAATAATTATTTAGGTCTCCTTCGTAAATCCTGCATGTGATTCCAGAAATCTCTGCATCATGTGAACTGAAGTATATCGGATTGGCTATTACAAATCTGTGTAACGAGTCAAGCACATCTTTTGAAAGGGGCAAAGACTTAGAATAGTGTCGAGGTATGACTTCAGTGAGCAAGCTTCTCCTAGTTTTGTAGCATCGCACAAATTGGTTCTTCAGTAAGACTACTGCTTCTGGGATGAAATGATCAATTGTCATTTCTTTTTCTCTCTTAGTAGACCGATTCAGCACTTGGGCGTAAACCCCTTCTGATACTTTTATGGCCACATTCTTTACAACGATAGAGCCTTGTACGCTTATAGGTGTAGATAGTTTCTGGATCCTCGATTATCTCGTGACACGTTTTTACCATGCAGCGGTCACAAAAGCGAAGCTCTGTTGACAAAATATATGTCTGCAAGGTAAATGAGCTCACTTTCGGATATATGTATTATGGATCATCAATCTTCTACGATAAGAATTCAACTCTACACTACTTGCTGTATTTTTTCTCCCAATCCTTATTATTGCTCTCGATCATAATTTTACAGAGGAGAAACGCTCCTTCATGGTAAATATCCTACAACAGCAATTTTTTCTTGCATAACAAAAAATTGGGCGGAGAATTGCAATTCATATTCTAACATTGTGCGTTGCTATTTGTCATAATGCCTTATAAAGTAAATTTTATAACTCAATGGACTGCCATGATTCGTAGCTATGTGGTCAAGTGTGGTGCTATTTGTACTCACTTTTGCTGTCTTTGGACTTTTGCTGGGATTTGCAGCAGTTTACGACACTAACCAAGAGGGGAACATGGGGGACGGCGCCGAAATACCTCAAAACGTAACTGACAATGCTACACAAGGCAGTCATGCTAGCAGCCCTAATGCTAATGAAGAAAGAGGGTAGTAAAAAAGCGCCCCTAGCGCTAATTTCTCACTTTTTCAATTTCCTTGCCAAAAGCTCTGGCACCTCTGCTGGACGCTTTGCAACTGGTACATTTGCCTTTGCATAGTTGGTGACTTTTGATTCTGGAGATCCATAGTTGCCATACACTATTGCGCCAGCATGACCCATCCTCTTCTCCTTTGGAGCTGCTCGTCCTGCAATATATGCGATAACAGGCTTGATGAAGTTTGTCCTCATAATGTACTGAGCCAATTGCTCCTCGGCGTCTCCGCCTATCTCGCCTACTACCACTATTGAGTCAACATCGGCTCTGTCTCTAACAAGGTCAAACGCCTCAATAAGATTTGTGCCATTGATTGGATCACCTCCAATTCCAAAGCACAGCCTCTGCCCAAAGCCCTTATTTGTTAGGTTATATGAGACTTCATACATCAACGTTCCGCTGCGGGAAAATACTACTGTGGTCCCAGCCTTGAAGGGCTGGGCGGGCATAATCCCTACCTTCATTATTTCTGGCACAATGACGCCAGGTGTGTTTGGTCCAATCATCCTCGCACCCTTTCTCCTTGCATACTGCACAATTCTTATTGTGTCTATGATAGGGATATGCTCAGGTATAGCGACCAGCAACTTAATGCCGCTATCAAGTGCTTCAATGGCAGCCTTGAGGAAAAATGGTGCAGGGACAAAGATTCCAGATACTTGTGCCCCTGTAGCGTTAACAGCTTCAGTCATCGTATTGTAGACTGGTACACCTTCAAAGTCCTGTCCACCTTTGCCTGGAGTCACGCCTGCTGCAATGTTTGTACCATATGCCTTCATGAGCCTGCTATGTGTCGATCCATAGCTGCCAGTGATGCCCTGTATTATCACAGGCTTTCTGCCAAAGTCCTTGTCTTCCTTGGTCCCAACAACTATGTCAAAGATATTGAACGTTTTTTCCAAAGTTTTTGTCATTTTGATCCTTTCTATTGTTCTTTTTTGTTTGATGCAGCCGCAACCGCGGATTCTATTGCCTCTTCCACTGTATTATAGAGCTTTGCCCTGCTATCCTGTAGCATTACTCTTGCCTTCTCAGACTCGGCCCCAGAGATCCTAGCAAATACAGGGATATTTATCAGGTTGTTCTTGTATGCGTCCAGTATGGCCTGCGCGACAAGGTTGGTCCTCACGATGCCCCCAAATAGGTTCACGAGTATCACTTCAATAGTCTTGATCTTGCTTATCACTTTTAGTGCCTCATAGATGGTCTCGGTGGTGGCCCTTCCTCCAAAGTCCAAGAATGCTCCGGCCTCGCCCCCAGCATCCGATACCATGTCAAGAGTCGACATTACAAGGCCTGCTCCATTGCCAATGATAGCTATGTTTCCGTCTAGCTCGACAAGAGAAAAGCCGCTAGCTTCGGCCTGCTTTTCAAGCTCTGACACATTCTCGTACTTTTTGAGCTCTGGATGCCGGAACATTGCATTATCATCAATTATTACTTTCGCATCAAGGGCCATAAGAGAACCATCTTGTAGAATCGCAACAGGATTTATCTCTGCTAGCTCTGCCTCTTTTTCATTTACCAATTTTGACAGCTTGGTTGTAAAGTCGACAAAAGAAATGATAGTTTCTCGTGTCAGACCCAGTTTTGCGGCCGTCTCTTCGGCAACTGGAGGACTCAGACCTTCGATTGGCAAGTCAACTATTACTTTGTTCCCAGCATTTTCAATGTCAATGCCACCTTCAGCAGAAGATATTAGTGAGTAGCATCTCTTGCTCCTGTTCAGGAATAGCGACAGATACAATTCTTTCTTGATATCGACCATTTCTTCAAGCAGGATCCCTCGCGGAAATTCTCCCTTGACTTCTTTGTGCAATAGCTCATTGAACTTAGGATCAAGCTCAGCTTCAGTTTTACATTTGACAATAGCTCCTGCCTTGCCCCTTCCGCCCACTGTGAGCTGCGATTTGATTACGAGTGGGTAACCAAGTTTGTTGCCACCTTCTCTTGCTTCGTGTATCGTGTGAGCAAAATATGATCTTGGTACCCTGATTCCAAATTCATCAAAAAGCTCCTTTCCTTGGTATTCTAGTATTCTCATATTTTTAGCAAACAATCTATTATCGCTATTTATAAATCAAATTACTGTTTGTTATTACAAATATCAACAACAATAGTAAGGTATCATGATTAAGTGATATATTAAGAGATGTCTCTATTGACTTTCTTTTCAAAAGAGTTGGGCCATGGCGGGATATGGGGCTAAACCAGATAGCATTGCCCCTAGTTTGCTTAAGTTCTCGCAGGTATAATTTTCTATGAATAAGATGGAAGATGAAAAGAAAGCTTCCTCATTTTGCAATTCTAGTGTACTTAATCTTAGGAGCCTAAGAGCCTATTTCCTTGAAGCTTTGTCAGTATGAGAACAATATACAGAGTGTAATGAATTACTGTGCAGAGAGTAGCAAAGAACTAGAATATCAGGTTTGTCATCTATATTTGCATTAGTGTAGTTGTGATGGCTACAATATGTCAGGCCTTGTTTTTCAATATTCAGAGAACAAGATATCATGAAGTTATCGATGCTACTCAACCTATTCTCCATTATGCCTCCTTGTGGCGTCCAAATCTAGTGATCATTATCTATGTCATATTCTATATTCTATATATATTTCTGCCATAACTTGCCCTTGTTCCCGCTGCATCTTTGTTATTGCAAGATAAATAAGTAAAGCGGCAGCAAGCCTCAGCAATGTTGCACCTATAGCCTGCAGATACGGCATATAAATGGGCGAAAGGGGAGACAGTATATAATTTAGCAGCGCCCCAGGAGTCGATGCAATTATCGTAGGCACTCCAATGCCCAACCTATCTTGACTCGCATAAAGCATCTGCTCTGTGTATTTTTGCATCTTTACGATATAATAGTCTGTAAGCACGACTCCAAAAAGTGGAACAAATATTGCTCCTATCAAAAGCGAGAACAATTCATAGTGCTCATAGAAACCACCATACCTACTAGAGCTCTGAGTGCAGTGAGACCGACGATTAGGCGCTTTTGGCTAATCATTGGAAATATGTCCTGTGTTGACACCGATGCGGAATATATACATCTGCAAAGGCATTGTCGGCTTCTCGACTATCAAAAGTAGCATCAGAAAGCCAAGGAACAGGCTGTATGGCAACCATAATCGCGAGGTTGTCGGATGTTCCAAACAGAATGATAGCACAGCAAAATAGAATGTTTGTTATTGTAAAACCAATAAATGTTCCCAAAAGCGCGCTTTTGCTTTTTTAGAAAACCTGTTATAGTCAGCAACAATTGATATCCGCGATACGTGCATTGCTATAACAAAGTCAAGTGAAGAAAAGAATTACAAGCCTTCTCTAGGCTAAATAATAAGAGCATTAATGTCGCCGAGTTTACCAGATTGATAATTATTATTGCAGATGTCCAATAATTGCCTCCAAACGGCAAACTTGCCAATCCACTCCCTTACGACATTGAGTGGTCCTGCAATTCCAAGTGGGCCCATAAGTGCTCCAAATATCGCTGCCCGAAAGTGGTAAGGCACCACTCTACCGGTCACAGCATGTCTCTGCTGCTCTTGCCACTATCATAATTTCAAATATTGTCCACCCTACCAGCTGCATGATATTAAGTATTGCCGGCAGGTATGGGTCCCTAATGCAAAAAGCCGGCCTCATTATTATGAGCTACGGTATCCCGTGATTACCTCCTATCTTGCCTGCTAAGGCAAGCAGAATAGATCCTGCAAGCCACCCGACAATAATTGCAAAAATGGCCTCAAGAAAGCTAGCTTCACAAAGTAATGAGCCAGCAGAAAGAACTAGCAGTCCGACATCTATGTTCGGCCACAGAATGAAGTAGTCTAGCCCGCCAAGCACAAGGTGCTTGTCTGGCACTGGCTTCATGCCGCATTCTGGTATCTTTAGCAGTACCAAAGTTCATCGATCGCAAAAAGAAGATAGCATCAAAAATAGTCTCTATTGTTTAAGAATTCCACATATATCCATGAGAACATCTCTAACGACCGAGGATGGTCTAGCAATGTCTTGAATTCACCAGAGCGCTTTACCCTCTTCTATTTACGTCGATCAGGACCAGAATAAAAAAATAGAATGGTCTAAGGATTGGACGATTCTGACATGAGCATAATTGAGACGAAGCTATATCAAAGAAATAAGTAAATTGTGTATCCTCATAATACTACAACAGATAAGGCTTTGATTATCGCCCCAGCTGTTGAAGAATTTATAGAAAGAGCAAGAATTGCAAGGTTAGCAACAATTGATTCTGAATTTAAGCCCCACTTGGTGCCAGTAGTCTTTGTATTTTACGGCAACCATATCTTTATACCAGTAGACGAAAAAAGGAAGACAGCCAAACCTGAGAAATTAAAAAGGATAAGGAACATACAGGATAACCCTAACGTTGCCCTGCTGTTCGACGAAT
>CAYWRR010000083.1:0-8655 GCA_964460425.1 uncultured Nitrososphaera sp. | reverse complement strand
CTATGACTGATTCATCGAAACGAGTTAGACGTATTTGGTTAATACGATTGACCCTTAGACTCACGGTTGGACATAATAATACTATGATAGAAAGTCCTCTATACTGTTAACAGTCTAACTGAATTTATTTTTCTGGACTAAACTCACTGTCCAAGCCGTATACTAAATCAGTGAAGATTTTGCTCCTCCAGCTAATCAATTATATTGAAATAGCGGAGAGGTTGTACTGGATCCAGCGTGAGCTAGAATGACTGCAACATCGCATCCCACTCCGACTCTTAATAAAGAGTTAAGGAAGTTTGAATCATTAGACATTTGGGAAGAACTCAGAGGTAGTCGTAAAGATCATCTATTGCCATGGTATTTGGCGGTATCTCTAAATCGCATGCCTGCCAAGTACCTAATTTCCAGATCCATCTCTTGCAATATTGCAGACCTGAGAATCGAAAGTGAAAAAGGGCTTTGGCAAGAACACAGGAACCTCATGAAGACATTCTTGGAGAGGTGGAAAGCAGTCAGATCGGGAGAAGTTGACATAACGTCTGACTTGGCTTGGCAGCAGAAGAAGTCCTCCCTTATGGATTTGGATGTGGAGCTTGTAAACCGTATGCTGACACATTGCAACTTCTGTCGTTGGAACTGTCAGATTGACCGTCGTCGTTCTGTCCAGACAGATGGATTTAGCGAAACAAAGAAACATGGAACTTGCCAGCTCGAATCCACTTCAAAAGTGAGCAGCTATTTTCATCACCGAGGTGAGGAGCTAGTATTCAGGGGAAATATGGGATCTGGAACTATATTCTTTACAAGCTGTAATATGAGGTGCTCCTTTTGCCAGAACGGTGATATAAGCACGGACAAGGATAATGGCATTCCCATAACGCCCAACCTATTAGCACTGATGGTTTGGCAGCTAAGGATGGAGGGCTGCCATAACACAAATTGGGTGGGTGGTGACCCGACAATACATCTTCACACAATTGTTCAAGCAATAGGCATGCTCGACTCTCTAAAGGTGAAGAATGAAGATCTTAAGCCTATCAAAGCCGTAAAGGCTGATGATTATAGTAGTTACTTTAATCCATGGCGAATGAATTATGAGTATGCATTCTACCAAAAGCGGCTCTTCAATAGCCCGCAGCTTTGGAATTCAAACTTCTTTATGAGCAAAGAGGCGATGGATATTCTACGTTCACTCATGGATGTGTGGCTACCAGACTTCAAGTTTGGTCCAGGTAACTGCGCTATGGAGCTCTCTAGAACTCCCTGGTACTGGGATACTGTGACGAATAATCTTAGGCTTATTCATGACTGGGGAGAAGACTTTGTGATACGCCATCTGATAATGCCAAATCACGTAGAATGCTGTACCAAACCAGTCCTGGAATGGATTGCCAGAAACATGCCAGAAGTTCCAATCAATATCATGGATCAGTTTCATCCAGATAATTTATGTGATCCTAAATCACCAAAATACCGGGAGCGTTACAGCGAGATTGCAAGGACTCCTACTACTGAAGAAGTGATAAGTTCTTACAAGTATGCAAGGGATTTGGGTCTTAACTTTGAACCCTTATCTTGTGAAAAATCAGTATTCGGATTGAATCTATAAGCAGATCTACTATTACAATATCGTTCTCCCACGAGTCTGCATTACATATGAAGAATTGAGCACCTCTCCTTGACATAGACTTGTCTGGATATCGCCACATGGATTACCGTTCTAGTATTGGTCGGAGGTTGATCACAATCACTAATTGACTATTGCCTCTGATTACAACCACAAATTTGTGCTAATTGTGTTTCTGTATGGGATACTATGGAGATATTGTCTAACTAAGGACAAGCTACTTTGGAACTATGTTTTTCACAAGCCAGATTCTTCTGTAGAAGGTACATGTATTGGCTGTTCTCTCCTTTCCCTAGCCCCCTTATTGAGCCAATTAGAATACTCTGTTTGACACCATTGCTGCTAATATATCAGTCGATCAATTCTGAGACCTGCATTATTTCTAGGTAGTTTAAATAATGCGATGCTGTACTTTGTGTATATACGGTAATAAAAGTGGAAAGGATCTTAAATGACAAAAAAATAATAAGAGCAAATCCAGGTTCTTTTCAAGTCTGCCATGATGACTTCACTGATATTATCGCAGATCCTGAATCTGGTGAGGTTCTTTGTAGCAAGTGCGGAATGGTAATTACAGAAAAGTCTGAAGATATCGCTGGTCCTGAATGGCGTGCGTATACCGCTGTAGAACGTAATGAAAAAGCAAGAACCGGAGCACCTACATCATTAGCTAAACATGATAGAGGTCTTGCTACATTAATGTCGAAGACAGGAAGAGACGCAAGTGGCCAGAAATTGGATACGGCAGTATATTCGACGTACAAGAGATTAAGAACATGGGATAATAGAATCCTTCATGATAGCACGGAAGATAGAAATCTTTCACAGGCTTTCCATATGCTATTTGCATTGAAAGATAAACTTGGTCTTTCATCTGCGGTGATTGAAAAAGTAGCTTACTTATACAGAAAAGCTCATGAAAGAAAATTGGTTCGTGGCAGATCCACTTCCGGAATGTTGGGTGCGGCGCTATACCTAGCTTGCAGAGAGATGGGGTCGCTCAGAACCCTGAACGATGTCGTTGTAGCCAGCAATGTAAAGCGTAAAGATATAGCTAGAAATTGCAGGTTATTGGTACGTGAACTTGATATCAAAGTACCCATAGCAGACCCGATAAGATGTGTCACCAAGATTGCTAGTAATGCAAACCTATCCGAGAAGACTATACGTCTTGCTATTAATATTATGACAAAAGTGGTTGAAAAGGAAATGAATGCTGGAAAACATCCTATGACTCTGGCTGCTACCGCACTTTATATATCGTCTGTTAGAACTGGTGAACGTATGAGCCAGACCAGGGTAGCTCATGCTGCTGGAATAACAGAAGTTACTCTCAGAAATAGAATCAAAGACGTGAGACTAGCTAAGGTTTTGGAGTAGCTACATGATTTTTGGTCTTCAGATTTAGCCCAGCTTCGCGGTCGGTCGGTAGTGCCAATGACAACAGTGATAGTAATGTCTCGTCAATTATGAACTTCGATACCTTGTTTCTAGTTCGCATTATAAGTACATTGGATAATCTTTCACTTCTTGTAAACAAGGCGGACGAACAGTTATACTTGCAATACTGTGGCCACTCGGCGTTTGTTCTAACTTCTTAGCCTCAACTTTTGAAAAAAGCATCGCCTGACTCACAAAAAGTCCTGATTCTGCGATCAGGCTCACCGATAGTAATGCTTCCTTTGTAGCGTGTAATCAAGGTAACCTAACAATCTACAATTATTATTTAGCATTCTTTATCCGTTTTTACAAAGCCTTAGATACATGATATACGTATTCTTATATTAGAGAAGAGGATCAAATCATGTCATCTACTGAGAATTATAGCGAACCAACTTCTTATAATATAAAGGAATTTGAACAGCTTGGTGAAAAGCTCAACGAGCTATATTTGGATGTAGTAGAGCATGCACAGAAAGCGCGTACCAAGTTTCATTTTACAATAAGAGAAGATGAAAATGAGAATGAAAATGAAAAAAAATGCAGCCTTGATAACTTGTTGTGCTATTTAGTATTAAGAAAACATGATCTATTAGATCTGCAGTTGGGGCTAGCAGAGCAAGGCCTATCTTCCTTGGGGATGTTAGAAAGTCATGTGCTAACAAGCATTGAACATATACTCAAACATTTCGGAATCAGGCCGGTTAATACCAGCAGTCTATGTAGGATCGACTCTCAAAGTGGGGGCTCACTTCTGGCAAGACGAAGTGAATTGTTATTTGGACCTGCCGGCAAAGGAAGGAGTACCCGTATCATGGTAACACTTGATTCTTCAGATATTCATCAGCATGATTTAATAGAAAAGTTGCTTGAAAATGGAATGGGAATAGCTCGCATTAACTGCGCACATAATACCGAGAGGGAATGGAAGCTATTAATTGAAACGATACGCGACGCAGAGAAACGACTGGTTAGATCTGGAAAAAGAGTTGTAGGGCGAAAATGTATAATATTAATGGACTTAGCAGGCCCTAAAATTAGGACTGGTTCTATGGAACTTAAAGGCAGGCCACTACAAATTTCTTCCCCAAAGGATCTTCACGGCCGGCCTCTGCGTCTTGTGGAAGGATTCTTAGATAGTGAGGCAGGTAAAACAGAATTATTAAACTTGGAAGGACAATCAAGCTTTGTAATAGGAATATCCAAGACCAATTACGGGGGACTAGGAAGCTTAAAGGTAGGTCAAAAAATAGCCTTCAAGGATGCACGGGATGAGCGGCCTCGTAATATTACAGTTCTTGAACGAATAGGTCCTACTAAAGTGAAAGTGGGCCTTGAACATACTGCGATCCTAAATGAAGGAACTAAATTAGAATGCCAAATAGATGATATTGATAACGATAATAAATGCTCCTTTACTGTTGGCCCTATAGCAGAGCAACCAATTGAGATCGTCATAGAAGCCGGCAACGTACTTCGCCTTTACAGAGATAAAAGATTAGGTCATAGCGCTGACACAAGCTTTCCCAATGGCAGACCTGCAGGTATCAGCTGTACTCATCCGCATATTCTAAGCCAAGTCAAACTCGGGCACAGAGTGTTCATAGATGATGGGAAGATTGAAGCAATAGTGACCTCATCAAAGGAGGAGTATCTCGAATTAGAGATCGTATCGCCTAAAGGTATTGCAACAAAACTCAGAACCAACAAGGGCATAAACTTTCCAGATTCGGCTGTTAAAATGCCAGCACTGACATCTGATGACGTCAAAAATCTAGGTTTTATTGCTGAGCACGCAGATATGGTAGGACTGAGTTTTGTTCATGGGCCCCAGGACATTTATGATCTGCACAAAGCTTTATCTAAATTAGGCAACTCAGACTTGGGCGTAATTGCAAAGATAGAAACATCTGATTCAATTCACAATCTGGCAAATATAGTTATCGCAGGATTAGACCTACCAAAGTTTGGGATACAGATTGCAAGAGGTGATTTGGCAGTTGAAATAGGGTTTGAGAACTTGGCATCCACTCAAGAAGACATACTATGTTTATGTGAAGCAGCACATACTCCAGTCATTTTGGCAACACAAATACTAGAAAGTCTGGCTGAAAGTGGGCTTCGAAGTCGTGCAGAGATTGCAGATGCAGTCATAGGACAACGAGCCGAATGCGTGATGATAAACAACGGTCCATACATACTTGAAGCAGTTAAAACGTTGGCCAGATTATTGCGTACTGAGCAACGATACAGACTGAAGAAACATCAACTATTTAGAGAGTTTACAGAACAGTACGATGTATTAGATGAGAAGATGCATATGAGTTAATGAAGAATATGTAGGTGCCTGACTCATGACGGATTAATAGTATTTATAGAATAGGCATTTCGGCATTTCAAAAGTCAGGGTTTATGTTGTTGTTGTTGTTGTTGTTGTTGTTGTTGTTGTTTGCTACGATTCCTACTCTTGTCCATTATCAAGGTGTAGAGGGTGGGTCGAAGTCTGGCGTCTCTATTTCTGCTTGCAACGAATCTAATTCATTTCCTGTATTTTGAAGAGATGATGATTGACTCGTCACCATCAATGGTAAGATTCGCCACAGATGAATTTCTTGCTGCTTTAATATCCGTATATGGCTAACTCATCGCATTGACTAGCTGACTTTTTACTACTTCAACTAGCTTATCTATTGATATTGGTTTTCTAATAAAGCAATCCACCTCTAAATCTGGTAATAACCTTTCAAATTCCTTGTAGTACTCCTCAAACGCCGTAATGAAACAAACTCTAATCTTACCATTTCCTTTCTCTTTGATTTTTTTATATAGTTCTAAGCCACTCATTTTAGGCATTCTGATATCTAATAACAGTAAATCGTAAACACCTGGCCTGTAGTTAGAGAGCGCTGTCGCAGGGTCATTGTAGACATCTACATCGATCCCAGCCTTATGTTCTAAAGCAAACTTGAACAGATTTGTAATATCTGTTTCATCGTCCACTATTAAGATTCTATGCCTCACCTCAGTGGGTGAACCACTATCAGTCGCGGCATCAGACAAGGCTGCACCTGTTCGCAATTTCTGGCTCTTATTTGAAGAGGGATAATTTTTGGCCTTTCTGTATTCAGGATCTGTTAAATCCAGTTTTAACAAGCGAGATGCACCATACACCAACAGTTATGCTCTGGATACTAGGGGTCAACAACGTATTTATTATTATTATTATTATTATTATTATTATTGATGTGATTCGCGCTGCCGGTTCAATGGATAGATCAAAATATGTTTGAGTTTAAGAATCTGCCTTATGATCTGATAAAGGCAATGTGAAGGCAAAAGTCGCCCCGGGTATTCCAACATTGTTTTCTCCCCATATCTTCCCACCATGAGCTTCGATTATACTTTTTGAAATGAATAATCCCAAACCTGTTCCAGACTCCGATCGCGTTGCAAACTTTGAAAACAGGTTTGGAAGTATCGTAGGAGATATTCCAGGACCCGTATCCTTAATAGCCACAATGGCTTCAGAACCCCTCTTCTCTGCTGTCACACATACAGTTCCCTTTTCTTTTGAAGTAAATTTAATAGCGTTTGATAAGAGATTGGAAATAACCTGCGCAATTCTTCCCTTATCCGCATTTACAATAATACTGTTAGGTTTATATTCAATATTCAAACCGATATAGTCCTCCTTATCAACAAGAAGGCTTTTGTAATCGCCTACGATAGATAAGATTACATCATTTAGATCAAATTCTTCTTCTGTAATTTTTAGTGCATGACTCTCGATTCTTGTAACATCCAATATATCTTCGGCCAGTCTCCGAAGTCTTTTTGAATTTCTAATTATCGGGTTAAGATACACCTTTTGATTCTCAGGCTCTGTTGCTAATAGCTCAGAATATCCTGTAATAACCTGGGTAGGCGTTCTCAGCTCATGCGCAGCTATATTGATAAACTCCTTTTGCATATTGTCATGAACCTTTAGCTGTTCATTTGCTGTTTCCAGTTGTCCGACTGCTGATTCAAGTTCTCTTGTCCTTCTCTTCACTTCGGTATTTAAATTACTATTCCATTTAAGAAGAAAAGTAATGAGAATTATCGCTGCAGCTGTGGTGATGGCAAGCAGAGTGAAAGTTTCTACTCTCTGGACAACAAGTGTATCCTCAATTTTGGAGTATATCTGTGAAGTGGGAGTTACTATAAAGACTACATACGCTGGTAACGCCTCGCCCCCTCCATTAGCAAAAATAGGGTATCCTGTTGTCAGTCTTTCTCCAAGGTCAATAGTGTATACCACATCACCTGACTTACCCGCCAATACACTCTTCATCAGACTATTCAGATCTTTATTGTATCTGGTAAAATTCTGGGTGTACTCCCCAAAGAAGTCCATTCCTATCAATTGTGTATTGCTATGAGCTAGCTGAGTTGCATTTCTGTCAAGTGCTGCCAGGTATTGCGAGTTAATAGCATAGACATTTCCATAACGTGCAAAGAAATCTACGGTCGGTATTTGAACCCCCACCATTCCGATATATTGGCCTTCTTCTTTATTGACTATTGGATAGGAAAGGGCAATCCTATATATGCCGTCAATACCCTCAAAACCATTCGAATAGACTGGTCTTAGAGTCTCTCGTGCCCTCTGGACGTAATCTCGAAATGAAATATCAATATTTACAAAGCTTCTTTGTCCTTCTCTTACCAGATGATATGTGGTTATATCATCCCTATCGGCGATGAAAAGTCCATCTACTTTAGTTGTAGAATTAATCTGATTAAACCTCTCATGCATTAACGTTTCGACCCTGTCTCCAGACAATTCACCTTGCTGTAAGTAGCTAGTGTCTGCTAAACCTTGAAGAATATATATAATTGATTGGAGATCTGAGCTGATATGTTGTGCCATAGCCTTAGCCGAGTCCATCTGCCGATTTCTCTGCTGTTCAAATAGGGTGTTCTTGATATTGGTTTCAGTAATATTTTGAAGATAAAAAAACAAACTATATGAAATAATAATTATTAAAACTGTGGAGACGACACCAATTTCTTTGGCGCGTCTGGGAAATAGCGAAGCTATAATACTGATTTTTTTTTCCCATCTTCTCATTTAGAAATACTAATTTAGTTGCTTAGGTTAAAAACCCTTTGTAACTAGTTTATCCTAGCACTTCCTTATGAAGTGCTTCATGAATACGCTAGCTAATGCTAGAAGCTATACAGTTAGACGGCTACCATACTTTGGTGACTCATATCCGAAACTCCAAGACAAAACAAACATACTGTTTTGACTTAGCCAAGTACAAAGTATACTGTCAGCTCGATAGCTATGACCAGCTACTCTATGATGGTAACATTATACAAATTCAATCAATGATGTCTGACTTTATTATACACTGCCAGAATACAGAAGGCTGGTCATCTGCCTATGTCAGTCATATCAAATCAGCAATCAAGATTTTCTACAAGATGAATGATATCACCGGTATTAACTGGCGTAAAGTGTCGAGAGTTATGACTGAGTTCAAAAGGGTAGCAGACGATAGGCCTTATACCATAGAAGAAATTGTTCGGATGCTGCA
>CAYWRR010000082.1:0-8659 GCA_964460425.1 uncultured Nitrososphaera sp. | reverse complement strand
TCATTTTTCTTATTGTTCATGATGGTAGATTTTGATGAGTCTTGTTGTTGGTGTACAATTTATATTTTAGAACATCTCTTCATTAACGCTTTTGACATATATTTTAATTGAACAAGATCATTTGGGGTCAAGTACTTTTCCTATCGTCATTGCTTTTTTCTGGTTTACAGCGGTACATAAAGAGCACAAATTGGATGTGGACGGTCACCAATCCATAGCTTCTATGGTAAATAAGACGGAAGGCGAAATTGTTCGGGAAATGTGTTCCGAAACAAGTGTAAAAAATTCATTATATTTCTACATAATAATCTAATACTACAATGTTCAGTAAGATGAACAAAACAATAACAGTAACTGGAGTTGCACTGGCACTTATGTTGGCTGTAACAACACTAAACACACAAACTGCGCTGGCATCAACAGAGAGAGATGGATTAGATGTATCCGCTATCGTTAGAGAAGCTACCGATCAAGGCCTCCAAGTAACGGGAGAGGTTACAGGTGACCATTTTACCAACCCATCTAGGATAGCCATTGAACAACGTGACGAAGTCACGGGTGTAATACCATTCACTGGTAACGACGGTGATATGAGGAATTAGTAAGTCAGAATGAGCAGTTATCAACGGAATTACTGACCACACTTTTTTTTGATTACCAACAGAATTTTCTATGCTACCCGTTCGATGGTCTTACAACAATGCTAAGGACTACTTCAGCTCTCCAAGTTAAGAAAGTTTTATGTTGGGCTCTGCTAAACTCCACCAGTAATCTGGGTAGCAGTTGCCAGCTTTTTCCATCTATTATCTATTAGGTCTCCTGTAACAGCATTCAATGCGCACAAGGTAGGGGCACGAATGGAGTTACTGACGCAGCGAAGGCGCAAGGCGGTGATGTAACGGATCGTGCCACATCTCAATAGAAGTTGTGGTCCATAAACTTCTAAGCTTATATCGATTATCGGAAGAAATTGCAAAAGGGTTGAACTGATCAATTATCACGGTAATTGAACAGCATCAAGCTGTGTGCTATATTCTTCCGACGCACATGAGGTAGAGCTCAATAAGATAACTAGATATAGGAAGGCCATATATCGACCCCTACCTACGTAAACTAAGACGTCTGGTATAATAGCCAGGCCTTCTTATATGCTTCTATATAATAATCTTATACTACAATGTTAGTTCGAAAGAATGTTCTGATAGCCACATCTGTAGTAGCATTGGCTCTGATGCTAGCTGAAGTAAGAATGAATCCTGAATCAGCTTCGGCTCAAACAAGGGAAGATCTCACCTCCATTGCAACCGAACAGGATGACAGAGTAACAGATGCTATACGCCAAGGTCAAGTGCCTAGCACCTCAGATGATGTAGTAGGTCATGGTACCCATGTAGCAAGTATAGCTGTAGCTGGAGACTAACGCGGATCACTACCAATATCTTTTTTTAGGCTGACCGCTACGTTAGTAGTAGAGCAAGTCCAGAACTAGATGTTCCTTCAAACACAACGTTGACCTTTGATTGTTTTTTTCGTAGAAGGCCCATTAGAGCAATTAGGACGACTAGCCGATTCAAGAGATAGTTATAGACCACATTCGTATTCAAATACAATACGAATGAACAATTGTTTAGATGCATACGCTTTTCTTGCTAGTATACTTATTGGAGAAGCAGGTTTAGTCGATATTGTAAAATATTTTGGCTTCTACCAAAAGAAAAAATTAGTAGTGCCTTACTAATGCTTATATTATAGATGATACTCTTTCTTATTCGTGACCTCTATGAAACGAGATATGGTAGTAAAAGAATTAGCCGCCAGCATATTATCTGTCATATTGATGATATCTTTTGTTGGTTTAAATCCTTCTGAAATATTGGCCCAGGGAACTAACGCAACTAATGCTACTAGTACTGCTACAAATGCCACTGGGCTAGCTAATGCCACTAGCACAGCTGGAGTTAGTGAAAATACTGTAGTTATGGCGCTTGGTTCCTCTGCATCTACTAGTGGTGAGGGGTATGAACCCGATCCTATCACTGTATCTCCAGGTGCTACAGTCGTATGGGATAATCAAGACAACGCACTCCATACAGCAACTTCCGGAGATCCCAACAATGCTACTCCTGATGGGTTATTCGATACAGGTTTTGTTGGTCCAAACCAGAAAAGCCAACCGATAACTATGCCGACCGAACCGGGAGAGTACACGTACTTCTGTACATTGCATCCATTTTTAGTAGGCAGTGTCATAGTACTGAAGTAAGCCAAACTAAACTGGGTGAACCGAGCCGAATAGAGATTATGGGCCATACCTATACCGGCTGAACTTCATAAATTTCTTATATGACTTACATATATGAACCGTTGGAAAGTACTGACAAATAGCTTCGTCTGATTAACAAACTTGCTTTAAAACACCATTTTGACATCTGATGCAATTGAAAGGAGCTACACCATCTATAGATGAATTAAAAACCATTGTTGAGAGACACCTATGCAATGAGCTAGACATAATGGAAATGGTATGTAAGTTAGATAAGAGTCATCTAGAACAGTTTTCCGGATGGTATATTAACCACCCATATCGAAGAGGCATTGAGGAAATTAAAAAGATTGTCAGAAAGGAAGGATCAGATAGAGAGCATAAAAAAATCAGCTCTTAATTCAATAGATCAGAAGGTTAGAATGAGCGCTATTAGTGCCTTAGCTGAATATGGGGAAGAAGGCATAACATCAATCACAGAAATTGTCGATAACTCTGTAGGGAGTGAAGTGAAACTACATGGAATGGATAAAATTACGGAAATCAAATCAAATAAAAAGTAATACATACTTTATTTTCATGCTCTAATTCCTCTTAATCCATACTAATCCGTGCTAGCTTATACAACCTTGACCCATGCTAAGGGTTTTAAGAAATTGGAGTACTATTTCTGTACCAAGTTTTGTTGGACTATATCTGTCTGGCTCCAAGCGAATATCAGGCTGTAGCAGTTCTGACATCAAGTCTTGTTAGAGAGTGGCTTAATTATGTATATGCTGATTCAGCTATGACTCTCATTTCATAGCTCTGTACCTCCGCCTCGTCATACTCGCTATCTTCCTCTGTGCTTCTTTTATGTATTAAAACATAAATTCTAGCTCAAGAGTAAACAGCTATTGGATGACAGAATAAGCGTTGATCGAACAGAGGACGATTATTTTGAGAGTCTCAGGGATCTTATTATATATTGCATATGCATGGAGTTACAGTCTAGGGATCCGAGGGAACTGACAACATTTCATGGAGTTGAAATGATTAAGCGATGTGCTAAGGGTTTCTTTGAACGACAGGAGGTTGATCAGTACCAGTTTAGTGGAGAGCATGAGTACTATAGGCATGTACTTGAGAGAATATACAGACCACTAGTTGATCTCGGTCTTCTGGTTGAAAATGAGACCAACATCTTTAGCGTACCTAGTAATTCTAGGCTTTACAATATCTGTAAAAGTGAGTTATCTAGAAAGAGCGATATCAAGTGGCGTGATTTCGTGAGCCGTATAATCGATGAAGATGAATAGTCTGTCCAGTTTTCTGTTCTACCTTGGTCAGTTTCTAAACTCCCCAGTATGCCTTCAAATAATTGTCCATCAATATCGTGGTAGAACGAGAAGGGTTGAGATCTGGGAATGTACTATTAAACAACTGTATATTGCTTCCATATTTACTGATTTAATTAGCAATGTATTTACGGATTATCTTGCATTGCACGCGATACGGGCTTAGACGTACTGCTAGCAGTATCCGTAAAACGTACTGCTAACAAGTTTTTGAGCCTGTTTACAAATTTGTTTACATGTTTACAAATTTGTTTGCATGTTTACAGATCTTGTTTACAATTGAACTGGAATTATTTTTCCAGCTAGACTAGACTCCTTGTCCAGCACCATTTGAGCACAGATTGAACTGGACAACTGGACTGGACTCGACAACTGGACAGATGTACACTACATGCGGCGCTTTAACAAGTCCAGGACCAGTCCAGAACCTTTGTCCAGCCGGCTTTATATACTGATTACTGAATAGTTTGTCAAATTCCAGTATGTTTACAGGTCTGTAAACAAAATGTAAACAAAAAGTCCGACTGTTTAGTGTCCACTTAGCTTAGGCTGACCCAATATACTCAATATTTTGCCTAATCATTCCATATTCATTCATAGAAGTAGCAGCTGAGCGAGTCAACGAGGCACAGAAATAAACACAGGGTGATAGAGGCCCTAGCAAAACTATAGATCAGGGTGATGGTGGTAGTGGTGGCAGTGCTGGTTAATCAATAGAACAGTCAACCACCTATATTCTAATAATAGAGCAGTCGAGTAACCCCATGAATTAAGAAAAAAAGGGTGGCAATTATCCGGAGTTAGGAGGAGGGTGAGCGTTTAGGAAATTAGGAATTGCCAGCGCTGCTACGCTACCACCTTGCCCCGTGATTTCGTCAACTGAGTCAGACGCACCTTGATCCCCACGTGTGGCTTCTCTTACTTCTGGCCCTTGCAAGGTAGCTGTTTCATCGACTGGGTCTTGGTGAACATCTACACGACTTGCTAGTGAATCTTGCGGATTTAATGCTATAGCGGCCAAAGTCAATACTAACGCCACTGCAGGTACAGCTACTGGACCGTTATTTCGTGTGGCCATTGCAGCAGAACATTGGTACGGAGAAATATATAAGAAGATTCAATCCATCTTCCAGAATAATCTTACACTAGACGAAACTTAAAGCTTGAAGAACTTGCAAATGAGAACCACATGATTTAATGACAGATATCACGATCAATGTGAATATAGAGATGTTGACATTTGTTTGAATCTATTGCTCTTGTGTTTTCAGGACTTTTAGGAAAGAGCCATTACTAGTCTCCTGACAATCAAAAATAGAGTTCCGTAGATTCGGGACAGTCAAAACAGCATCTGTTAGGTCAGCTACGAAAAGATGAGGGCGTGTCGGATCAGCTTCGAAAGGACTAGGACCCGTAAAGTCATCTCTCTCTCAGGAAATGAAGGCGACTGTTTTACTGAAACAGTCAATATAAGGTCTGAAAATATTTCTACGACTGGATATCACGCTAAGAGAGTATGCTGACAAATCGCTTGCGCTTCTAAAATCCAGACTACGACCTAAAGTTGATCTTGAACTACTAGAAACGAATTCTATAGCCATGTTAGGAGCGTTTTCGGCATTGAAGATCACCTATAACATATCGCAGCAGGGAGAGCCTAGAATTACGGACATCCAGTACTATACAAAAACTAACGACAAACTTTTTGTTGTTATGTATACGGCCAAACCTAATGCATTTAAAGTTTTTTTGCCAACAGTGAAATGGATGGTATCATCGTTTCGCTGTGAGCCAGGTATATTCAGAGATGTACGTATAAAAGTATTCCATGACTATGAGTTAGGCCTATATTGTGAGTAAGTGGAATACCTTGATCCATACCAAGTTTAAAGGTACTTGGTTTCATATCTTAGTCCGCTATCATGGGGTAGATGGCGGATCGAAGTCTGGGATCTTCAGTTCTACTTGCGAGGAATCTAACTGATCGTCTCCTCCATTTGATCTGTCTGGAACGGTACTTATTGATGAGGTGCTGGCCCCGGGGCATTCAAGTATAATTTGTATAATTTGTGCCTGTTCCCTTAAAGCATCTGCTTGTCCCTCAGTGAGCTGTCCATTATTTTCTTTAGCATCCACCTCATTCAGAAATGCATTTAGCTTGTTACATACATCAGAATCATTAGTTGGATCCCCATCATTTAAGATGCTGACACTATTTTTTAGAGGAGCGATTAGACTTGTCTCTACACCTTTTGGCAGGCCTAATCCCTTAATATATAGAATCAACCTTTCGATTGCTTCTTCTGCAGTTATGGATGAAAGAACTGAAACTGTATCTGAGGCAGCATCAGCCACATATATGTTGTCATTAACTGGATGGTGTTCTAAGGCTACCGGACGTTCACCTACACCTACTGTATCTATAACGGTATTGTCTGGGCTTATGATTGAAACGTCAAACGAAGACCAGTCAGCCACATATATATTACTATTACCAGGGTGGTATTCTAGCGCACGTGGATTCTGACCAACATCAATGGTAGCGGTGACTTCATTGTTTGAATTAATAACTGTGACATCGTGAGAATCAAAATTAGCCACATAGATGCCATTATTACCCGGATGATATTCTAGATCAAATGGAGTTTCACCAACATCAACAGTGGCAACAACCTCATTATTAGAATTTATTACTGAGACAGTACCGTCAAGATTAGCCACATAGATGTTGTTATTACCAGGATTGTATTCTAACTCATGAGGACCAATGCCAACATCAGTAATGGTGGTAACAATTTCACTATCTGAATTTAGTACTGAGACAGTATCTGAACCAGCATTAGCCACATAAATGTCGTCGTTACCAGGATGGTATTCTAGGTCGACTGGGTTCAGACCCACTTCAATAGTTTCAATGAGGGTGTTGTCTGGACTGATGACTGAGACATCATCAGGTCCACCAACGTTTCCTACATATATGTTGCCATTACCTTCGTGATACTCAAGGGCTACCGGGTTTTCTCCGACATCCACCGTAGCTACAACTTCGTTATCAGAATTTATTACTGAAACTTCATCTGAAATACTATTTGCTACATAGATGTTGCCATTACCTTCGTGATACTCAAGGGCTACCGGATCTATACCGACATCCACCGTAGCTACAACTTCGTTATCAGAATTTATTACTGAAACGGTATCTGGGTTAGATTGATCGGCTGGCGAATTATTAGCCACATAAATGTCATCATTATCTGGATGGTATTCGAGAGCTACTGGACCATCACCAACATCAATAGTGGCAATGACTATATCAGGGGCAGCATCAGCAGTTGGTAGAGAAAAATGGTTAGTCGAAAATACTATTAGGAATGAAGCCACGATCAGTGATGCTAACTCTGTATTTCTGTAATTCAATGTCTTGCAAGTTCAAATAACGGATATACATATTGTGGAACACAGTAAGGGAACCTATGAATAATACTTAATCTACTAAATCCTATAGCTCTTGTTCTTGTAAATGAGTTGCCGAGAAAAATATGGATTACAATATCTTATAATAATTATGTGAGGAACTCTACATAAGTGAACGAAGAAATAGTTAGTTGACCCCAAAAAACTATGGACTTAATCTTGTGACCAGCCAAATGCGATTTCGCTGTCCAATGTAAGCCACCAGCTGCAGAGTTGAAACAAGCTGGTAGTTAAAGCACCACTACTTATAGGCAAAGAAATATGACGACCTACTGTTTACTTACAGATGATTTCAAGGTAGTGAAACCTATAAACTGGGTTACACAATTACAACAACTAGGATACTGGGATACACCAAACGATTTTATGAATAACTATGTCATCAAAGGCAAAGTAAAGATAGATACTTCGTTTATAAAATCTGTGCCCTCAGGTCATATTGCCTTCTACGAGCTGCACTTCGATCTCCGCGCTAACAGCGTCATCATGGTCTTCTGAAGAAATTGAGGGAGCTTCAAATCTAGATCTGGAATCTCCATATTCCAATCCTTTACAGCTTCTTTAACGGCGTTTCTTAGGTCAGAAACTCTGCTGTCTTCATTAGTATTGACTTTATTACTGTATATTATCTAATACCTGCGTCTTAGAAAGAGTTTTTCTAGCCATATCTGCTTATGCATTCACATCGCCTTTTTCTATGGCTCATTAAAAATTCACAATCTGAATGTTCAGATCACAACCATATTTCCATTCCTTATAGCAAGTATAACATACAAAACCCATTGAAGAGTTTCAATTCTAATCCAGTAGTTGTCAGTATCTACAATTTTCACTGCTTTATTCTTTCTTTTTTCTAGATCTTTGATCATGACTCGAATAATACCTTCTAGCCTATCATCAGAAAACTTGTTTAATTCTATCTTTCCAAGAACCCATTCTATTGTATCGATCTCTAGTTGCAGATTATAATTGTACTTTGAATTATGGTCAGGATAAATCTGCTGTTTTCTTGTCTCTATCTTTTCATGTAAGAGTTGTTTGAGTCTACCAGAATCTGCAACCATAAGAAAATTGAAGGTTTAGAAGGTAATAAGGATCGATCTTTCAAAAATATAATGATAAGGTTATGTTGAGGCTGACACATAACATAATAGATTTTTGCTAAGGTTAAGGTAAAAGATACCAAAATAATTGACATCTTCCAAATGTTAAAAAAGTAAGATTTCGAATCACAGGTCCATATTACAGCCAATGCAGATGCTTCTAGATTCTGGGCCTATGATCCGTGTCTGACCCTGCCACAAACAGGACATATTACTGAGACGGATGAAGTTGTCAAGTTACTTTGCTTAGAGTATATTTATTTAGAGATTTTGCTTAAGTCAACTATAGTTTTCTACTAAAAAAAGCTTAGGTAGAGATTCTCTAGGTATAGTCTGATAACCGTTCTAAAGTGAGGTACCCTAACTTTTTATAATTCTTTTGCTATGGTTGTTAGGCCGTCTTTTAATTTCATTGAGAGCACTAAATATGTATGCCATACTTATTCGCTATTAAGTGCTTTGCCATAGTAACGCAATGCCGA
>CAYWRR010000081.1:0-8680 GCA_964460425.1 uncultured Nitrososphaera sp. | reverse complement strand
ACACAACTACTACTGCTGCTCTTGTGGCACTATTCTAAAGATGGTACCTTTTGTCGGATGAAACGTTAGTACATATAGGTATCCCTCAGGCCCAGTCTCTATATCCGTAATACTACTGGGAAAGCCAGTACCAAATACTACTGCAGCCCTCTGTCTGTCATTGTTTGCTACTAAATCATCACCTAATCTTGGGTTTTCAAATTGCAAGCCAGACCTGTCTTTATTTACTTCAAAAAAGTAGAGGTGACCATTGTTAGCGTCTCCAACAAAGATGTTATTGGTATAATCATTACCTAGCTTATCTGAATTATAAAATTCTATATCCGTAACGCCCACTGCCCTTCCCCAACTAAATACTGGATCTGCATATGAAGAAGAACCAAGAAAGTTAACTAACTCATCCTCAGATGTTACATTACTGCTTTCAATTGGACCCATTACTATTGCCCACCCACTGTTAAAGCCGGGTCTGACAATATTAATTTCATCAAATCCATCAGGACCATTTTCAGTGTCCCATAGAATCCCTGTTACAGGATCTATTGCTAGTCCAAAGCTATTTCT
Organism: uncultured Nitrososphaera sp.; assembly: GCA_964460425.1. Taxonomy (GTDB): domain Archaea; phylum Thermoproteota; class Nitrososphaeria; order Nitrososphaerales; family Nitrososphaeraceae; genus Nitrososphaera. The sequence goes on along the minus strand of CAYWRR010000081.1, from coordinate 8,116 downwards.
AATGCCATAAGCATAATACTTGCTTAAATTCGCATAGCTACCATCCGTTATGCTAACATTTAGAAATGGGTTGTGTTGAGCTGGTGAACCATCCGGATTTATTCTTAGTATCACTGATGTATCATCAGGCAGAGAACTATTCTTGAAATTCTGAAGCATTCCCTTTCTGTTAAGATCTCCGATGACAGCATAAATGTGCCTGTTTTCCAAATCAGCTATTAATTTACCACCATTATGGTTTTGTCCTGGTAATACAGGGAGATCTAAAATCAATGTTCCATTTGAAAGAGTCTTGTCTGTATCGTTCCATTCAAATCTGTATATCCTATTGCCTAATACCTGAGATCCGTCTTCTTCCTTGCCAGCCTCTGTAAGGTAAAAAAATACAAATGTTGGTATTGACGACGCTAATACTGTGGTAGGATTACTGGTACTATTATTATCTCCTGCTGTTATTGTTTGATTATTACTACTTGCTGCTATTGCTGTAGTGTATAAGTCAGACATATTATTATTGAGTACAGCCACTCCGAGCAACCCCCGTTCATTCTGATCGTTAACAGTAAGGTTCAATAATGATATTTTGGACATATTTTGACTTGTGAAGAGGATTACCTCGCCGCTTTTTTCTAAAATTAGCATATCGCCATGATTACCAATAAAGGCCATACTTGTTGGAGATTCTAGTCCCTCTGTCACGAGCTCTACCCCCAAGTTGCTATCTTCAAGGGTAGGAGCCGGAGTGTTATTATCAGACGGTTCTGGCTGTTGAGATAATACTGCCGTTTGCTTTGGCAATATTTGTTGTATTAATGATGGATCCTGCTGTTGCTGTTGTACTATGCTAATAGTTGTACTAGGAAAGACTAAAAGCCAGAGACTTATTAAAATAGCTAAAAAAACAAATGATTCTCTGTTGTTTTGAAACCATATCACCTTTAGATAGTTGAGGCTCTGAAATAAAATTTATGAATTGTCTAACTTTATTCTAACAATATTTCTAAAAAGACCATCATCTAAGACTGCCATCGATTTGTTCAAGTTCTTTCCATGAATTTGCTAATGTATTTTGTCTGCAGCACCCGCGCAATTGGATCGTTTACTGCAAACTTTCAAGAACTTCCACCTTCAGTTCTACTAGAATTCTGGATTCAATCATATGTTCTTGTTGGTACTGTCATTCAGGGTTGTCAATACCAACCAACCACTGTGGATAGATCAGATCAAAGCTAGATGCAACGAAACTAAACTACTATCACCAACAAATTGCTTTTCTGTATGGATATGGTACGCTAGATGAAAGTGATGTTGAACTGCTGAACCGATTAAGACGTAATATTTTAGATGCATATTCAAAAGCAATAATAAATACGAAACATTATGATTTATTAAATAAGACTATTTCAAATCTATACCGTAATGAAAGATGGCGCTTACTAAAGTTACAGAAAGAGAATATTATTTCTCTAGATCCTTGTGCGGCTAAGTGTAAAACTTATGGCTTTCTTCTATTGGGTAAGACATGCGTAAGGACACACAGCAGGAAGTCAGGCTGAAGAGTTGAGTCCTAGAGTGTCCACACGAACAGAAAAATGGATTGTAGGATCATAGGTGTAGGTGCCAGGCTTTTAACGTTGGTGGTGGTAGTCCTTTACATACTACCACTTCTTTTTTAGTAGTTAATGATAGCCCTGGCCAACCAGCGCTTTTTGGTGCTGGCTTGGCCGAGGCGATAACTTGGGCAATAACATACAATCAACTGTGATTATATCTTAGAATAAATTACACAAGAGAGATATAAGAGATGCTAGCAAGTGTAACGCCCTTTTTAGGATTTAGACAGGCGAATTGTGAACCACTAGGTAGTCAAAGAACAGAGTAAGTGTTAGTAGGGTTAGTAGTCTAATATCTTTAAGAATATGCTGGATCCTCTGTGTAAGAATTACAATTTTATTCTGGTTGTGCTTGAGTAAATTTATAATATGCTTAGGACCTTTGCATAGCAAACAACATGAACAATAGAACCGAAGAGGCCCAAGAAGATGAAAAGGGTCAAGAGGAAATTGAATTTGAAGATGATATTAATGAGAATCCTAATTTTGTAGAACCACAAGTAACCCCCGAACAGCTTACTACTGCAGGCTCACGAGAATCTCAAATCGAGAAGCCAAAACCAGAAACTCAAGAGGAGGATAGCGCCTTAACTGTTGAGCCGCGTGCAAGTTCACCTTCTGTTTCTTCTGCAGTAGCACCACAACCAAACCAGGATACACAATCCTCAACAACTGACTCCAAGTTCTTTGCCATCCGCACAACAGGAGGTCAGGAACGTATGGTTGCGAATCTACTGCAGACAAGGGCTAATTCCAAAAAATTACTAATTCGCTCCATAATTGTGCTTGACAGTTTTAAGGGTTACATCATTGTAGAGGCGCCAGACTCCAATGTTGCATATGAGGCACTTGCAGGAATAAGGCATGTTCGCGGCCAGATTAGGGGCGATCTGCCTTACAAGGACATAGAGGGATACCTAGTGAAGAAGCCTGTAGTATCAGAGCTTAGTACAAATGATACTGTCGAAGTGATTGCGGGCCCATTCAAATCTATGAAGGCCAAAATAACCCGCGTAGACTATGAAAAGCAAGAAGCAACAGTTGTTCTGCTTGATTCACCATACCAGATACCGGTAACTGTTGACGCAAACTACCTCAAAAGGTTAGCCCATTAGGCAACTGCTACATAGAACTGAACGATTATATAAAGAAATGTAGGATAATTCATTATTTAACTTTCTGGTGTTATATAGTTGATTGTCGACCTGAACATAAAGGGTAAACATGCAGTAGTTATAGGGGGCGGAACTGAGGGCATCAGAAAAGTACGCGGACTATTGGGCCAAGATTGCAAAATAACAGTAATAAGTAACAGGGCTAACCGCTTTCTGATTGAGCAGGCTGCTCTAGGCAAGATCAAACTCATTAAGGCTAAGCTTCGTGATGCCAATATACTTGACAATTACAGTGATGCATTTTTGGTGCTAGCTGCAACCAATGACAGAGAGCTAAATCGCAAGATCATAGAAAGGGGTCGATTGATAAAAGCATTTGTTTATGCTGCAGACGATCCGGCTGTAAGCGACTTTTCCTATGCTTCTATTGTCAACGTTGAGGGGATAGTACAGGTTGCAATTTCAACCTCTGGCAAGAGCCCTCTAATGGCGCGGAAAATCAGGATAAAGGCAGAGCGGGTGCTGCGCAGGATAATCAAGAAGGCAGATATTGAAAACGCGAAGCTTCAAGAATTTGCTCGGCAAGCAGCACGACCGCACATTAGTACAGTAGGTGAGCGCAAAGATTTCCTCTATTCCGTGATAAAAAACAGAGAAATCCAGAACCTTATTAAGGAAGACAAGATTGAAGATGCTAAAAGCGCGACGTTAGATCTGTTACAGAAATGGGAGAAAAAAGACAGAACATGACAGCAACTGTCAAAACCACACCAGAAACACGAGTTGATCTAGATCGGATCGTCAACTCAAGGGTTACCTATCGCAATGCTCCCATGCATCTGCTGGAAAGGTTCACGTTCAAAGATATTGATAAGGCCCACAAGGTCTTTATTCAGAGGGCAGGCTTTGAGGAATGTGTCATTTTGCAGACATGTAACAGGGTTGAAATTTTTGGTGCAGCAAAAGATCCTGATGGGCACAAGCTCCTTGAGGAGTGGGTTTACGCCGCGGGGCTATCAGAAAGGGACTTAGACAGTATAGAAGTCAGTAGAGGCAGGGACGCAATTGTGCATCTGATGAGGCTTACCTCAGGCCTTGAGTCGCTGGTTGTAGGCGAAGACCAGATTTTGGGCCAAGTGAGGCGGGCCTTTGAATTTTCACGCGCTCATCGCTATGCAAGCTCCAACCTGTCGGTCGTATTTGATAGAGCTCTAAAGGCCGGAAGCAGGATTAGGACTGCCACCGGTATAAACAAGGGCAATGTTTCAATTGCGTCGGTAGCTGTGAACCTTGCCGAAGAATATTTTGATGACTTAAAGAACAAGACTGTCTTGTTGATAGGTACTGGAGAGGCTGCAAGCCTTGTGGCAAAAGTACTCAAAAGGCGTGATGTCAATTTTATGATAGCGAGTAGAGTTCCCGAAAGGGCACACGCATTTGCAGATACTGTAGCAGGGATTCCTATTGCTTTTGATACTGCTCTAGAAATGCTACGCATAGTCGACGTGATATTTACAGCAACTATGGCTCCCTACCACCTAATCACTTACGAAAGGATAGAAAATGCGATGACGAAAAGAAAGGGCAGGAGTAGTAGCATGATGATCTTTGATCTGTCCAATCCAAGGACAGTAGACGAAAGAGTCGCAACTATCTGTGGCGTCAAACTGATAAACATGGATCAGATCGCTGAGCTTGTTGGTAAGAATATGCGCTCCCGTATGAATGAGGTCAATTCTGCTGAGAAGCTTATAAACAACGAAATGAATTCATTTGACACAGTCATCAAGAGAATGAAGGCTGAGCCAATTGTGATGGCAGTGTTCAGGGATGTTGATACAATAAGGGAGCGCGAATTGAAAAAGGCCTTTACTATGATTGGAAAAAAGATGACACCCGAGGAAGCCAGGGTCGTAGAGCAGCTTTCCTATGCCATTGTTGAGAGCGTCCTATCAATCCCCATGAATAATCTGCGAAAAGAGATAGAGCAAGGCAGCAGTGAGGAGCTAATGAAAATAGTGGCCAAGTTGTTCAAGTATGAAGAAAACGAAGATCAACAGCGGCATTAATTCTTTTCCAAATATAAGACTTCGCCGTCTAAGGACGACGGCTGCAGTGAGGGACCTGCTGCAAGAGACACGTCTTTCACCTAAAGATCTAATAGCTCCGATCTTCGTTCAGGAAGGATTAAAGGAGCCGCAAGAGATCCCCTCGATGCCAGATATCCAGCGCATGCCACTCTCCAAACTTGTTTTTGAGGTTGATCGCATAATGGAGCTTGGTATCAGCGCGATCATCCTATTTGGTTTGCCCTTGCAGAAGGACGCAAATGCAAAATCAGCATTTAATGGTGGCGGCATCGTGCAGAAGTCAATTGAGCTCTTGCGCAAGCAATTTGGTAGCAAAGTGGCGATAATTACCGATGTTTGCCTGTGTCAATATACTTCTCACGGGCATTGCGGTCTTGTAGTAAACAAAAAGATAGACAATGACAAAACCATTGAAGTTTTGGCAAAGGTGGCTGTCAGCCACGCGAGGGCTGGTGCAGATATTGTAGCACCTTCTGCAATGATGGATGGTCAGGTTCAAGCATTGCGTACTGCCCTAGACAATGCAGGATTTGCAGACGTGGCAATAATGGGATACTCAGCCAAGCAGGCATCTCCGCTTTATGTTCCATTTCGCGATGCAGTTTATTCGGCGCCCGAATTTGGTGACAGACGCACATACCAAATGCCTTTCTCAAATGCAAGGGAAGCTATGCGCGAAATAGAGACAGATATTGCAGAAGGTGTTGACATTGTCATGATCAAGCCCGCCATGCTATACCTCGATCTTGTGTACACTGCTAGGCAGACCACTTATGTACCTATATGTGCTTACAGTGTATCTGGAGAGTATGCGATGATCAAAGCGGCTGCTATAAGCGGCTGGATCGACGAAAACTCGGTCGTGACTGAGTTAATAACATCCATAAAACGAGCTGGAGCCAACATGATAATTACGTACCATGCGAAGAAGATGGCAGAGCTACTCAACAGGTAGGACTATAAATTCATCTTTTTAAATTGGCATGCAGCATGAATCATATCCAAGATGTTTGCGACTGATTCAGGCTCTGAAAGAGCTACTAGCATAGAGGATTACCAAAATACATGTAGCGAGTTCATTACAGACATTAGTCATGACTATATGGACTGGATTGAGCGTTATCAGTTGGGCGAGGATGAAACTGCAAGGAGAAAGGCAACAATAAACCGTATTGTTAAGACTACCAATGACTGGATTGTAAAATATGGCACTACAATCAAAAAGGTTGACATTGTAATGAATGACGGCATTAACAAGATGGCAGAGAACACTGCAGGGTATCCTTTCCAGTTTGATGTCCTCGTAAACAGGATGACGCGCTTCACAACTCACCCTGTAGGTGAAGTACGGGTTAACATCAAGGCAACTCCCAGACCTGGCAGGCTTGTGCGGATTGGCAATTACCAGAAAAATGAATTGTTACTCCTAAATTCCAGCTCGCCAGTTAGATTCTCTATAAGCAAAGAGAGCGTGAAAGGCTCCGACATCATAGATGACTACATCATAATTGATGCCAATAACTGCCAGAGCCATGATCTCATTTCTATTACATCCGTGGTGGAAGAACTCGAGGGGGATTATGTCACTGAGAGTAGAGGTTACACTACGATAATACTGCTCATGTAGACACGTACGCTTTAAATAACCACATAGTAACGATAGCATCTGGGCGACGGTCGTCCAGTTTGGTCTAGGACATCAGATTGCCAATCTGGTAACCCGGGTTCAAATCCCGGTCGTCGCATCTTTCATAATCTCCTTTATGTGTCGGTATCCTTAGCTTATCTATCTCCTTTTCAAATCACTCTTCTAGCTGCTCAGGATTAGTTCTTACCTTGACCCTCATCTACTCTAACTCTGCTATCCTCGAGTTAGCTTTCTCTTCTACCTTGCGAATGTAGATACATGTCGCGCTCGATCATTTTCTCCATGAATTTGTCCCGCATATCTCTCTTTATATCAACCCAAAGGGTACCCTTAACAGGATTATCAGCGCACTATTATACCCAGCACAACTAGGATAATAGTCCAAATCATAGAAGCCATGTCACTCGTTGTTGTTTAGCATTTCATATAAGGACAATACAACAAAATCCTCTAGGCAGCGATTCTGACCGGAATATACGTTCTCAGTATTATTGAGCACTTCCGCATGCACAAAAGCCAAACTCGTCTATGCGCTTGTTGCAAACAGGGCACCGATCGTTATATTCTATTTCCCATGCATGCTTTCCATAGAGCTGGTAATGTACGTCTATCTCAAGAGGGACTCCTTGATCGTCCTGTTGCCTTTTACTATGCGACTGCGGCATCAACTTCATTTGATCGATAGACATTATTAACTCTGCTTTTTCAAGTTGGCCTTGATTATCTCAAGTGCACGCTCTGCAGCATCCTTTTTTGGTAGCTGGATCATAAAGATATTTTGTGAATTGAAAGTGTCTTGTGAGTATGGAGCAAGTGAAATCATTCCACTTTCTGCTAGCGCTTCAAAGAACTTGACCATTTCATTAGCGTATAGCAAAAAATTTTGTTCAAATTCAGTGTCGAGAAGCTTTACTTGGACGTCCACAAATACATTTTGCCCATCATAAAATATATCAAGTAGCGTATCTACCCTGACTTTTCTATCATAAACGTTGTGCAGTACTTGTTCATATTTTTTCGGATTAACCATAATACAAGGTACCTTGATGCCAGAAAAATCTACGAGTGACGCCCCCTCTTTGTGGATGTGAGCCTTAAACTCTTCTAGCGTGCTAAAGTTTCTCTTAGACATCTATTACTGATTTTCCCTTATAGTCTCTGGAAAATAATCTTTCTGGTCTATGTTTTCTTGCATCTTTTTGTATACGTACTCATGGTTCTTGCAGAGGTAGAATGGCATTTGCTGAGAGTGCATGTCATCATAATGCCTTCTTTGCTCGACAAGCTCAAGCTGAACGACAAATTCGGCTCTATTGCCGCATATGTTGCATTTAAACTGTGTATCGCAGTCCATTTGCACCCTCTCCGAGATCAGTGTTGGATCGTTCATAAAAGAGTTTGTAACAAAGCAGTATATTATTTCCTTACATGCTCTATTATATAATAATTTATTATTATAGAATAATTCATGCTGTATATGTTAATTTTAGAAAGGGCATGTTAAAAGGAGTTTGTGGAGCAACTATCAGAGTTAACAATAACAATATCAACCAGATTTGCTTGAGGAATCGGTAGAGGAAAAGATACAATTCTATCCGGATATACAACAATTCTTCCCTGTGTTTATTTTTGAACTTGCCTCAGGGAACC